>JASLDD010000284.1 GCA_030151725.1 Solirubrobacteraceae bacterium | reverse complement strand
AGTCGCCGACCTTGACATGCCATTCGAGGAGTGTTCCCTCTGTAACGGACTCGCCTGCTGCCGGAGTTACAACATCAATTGTCTGCTGAGCAGTGGTGCTCGCTGCCATCGATTCTCACTCTAGCGCGGCTCGCCCCGGCGCTGCGCTCGTATGAACTCATAGCTGCCAAAGAACGGTCCAATCCCTCCCAGCACGGCAACTGCGACGGCCAGTCGCAGGGACACAATCCGCAGGCGCGCAGCCGCGATGCAGGCCAGCGACATGAAGATCCACAGCAGGCCATGGGCCAGGCCCAGCACGAACGTCAGCGGCTCGGGCTTGCCTGCCGCGAATGCGCTCACGAGCAGCACCAGATAGACACAGGAGTGGGTAAACGACGTCCACTTCAAGCGGTTGAAGCTCAGCAGTCCCGCGCCCGGACGCGACCTGGCTCTCGGGGGGAGTGGTTGGCTCAACTGGAGAGCCAGCTGGCCATGCGCGGCAGCGCATCGCCCGCCTCCGCGGGCCACTGCGCGATGTCGCGCGGCCACCAAGCGAACGCGTCGTGCTCGTGGTCCGGCACTACCGTCTCCTCGGCGCCCTCGGCAAGCCACGCTTGCCCTACGAACATGATCATCTTGTGTGGAAGACACAGCAGCGCCTCCCCGCGCACGCTCTCCGGCGAGACGGCCCACTCCTCTTTTAGCTCGCGCACGAGCGTCTCCGCGGGACTCTCGCCGAGATCGACAGCTCCGCCGGCACCCAGCGCCCAGCGACCCGCCCACGAGGCAACCCAGCTCGCTCGGCGCCCCGCCAGCCAGCGGCCGTCCGCCGACCTGGTCACGCACAGCGCAGCCACGCTGTGAGAGGCATCCTCCGCCACTAGGCGCAGCGCCCAGCGCAGCGGCTGCAGCTCGAACTCGATGCCGCCCTGCTGGTCGAGGCGAAAGTCCACCAGTCGCGCCGCCACTCCATCGTGACTCGGCGAGCCACGATCCTGCAGCCCCTTGATCGCCGCGTCCGCCGCCTGGGTCTGGGCGGGTGACGGCTGGAAGTGCTCATCGTGCCAGTGCGCGCTGATGTGCTCGAACTCCCAAGGGCCGCGAGCGAGGATCTCGGGTACCGGGGTGCTCTGCTCCGCTTGCGCTGGCATCGAGTCAGAAGGCTAGTGAAAGAGGGGGGAGTAACGAGGCAGCGTGCCGCTTGGGCATACACTCGCCGCCGTGAGCATCCGGCGTCGCAAGCATTGGGGGTGGGGATTTGAGGATCAGCAGCCCAGCCCCAATCTCCTTCAGGCCTCCGCCGCGCAGCTCGGCGAGCACCTCGGGCTCGACCTCAGTGATGTCGAAGAACCGGTGGCGCTCGATGCACTGCAGCTGGCGGCCCCGCGTCTGGAGGTGCCGGCCTCGCTGTCGGAGATCGGATTCGACGATACGCACGCCCGCGCCTCCCACGCCCTCGGCAAGTCCTACTCGGACGTCGTTCGCGGTTTTCGCGGCCAGTTCGACCATCCCCCCGACTTCGTCGCACGCCCCCGGGACGAGCACGATCTGGAACGAGTTCTCGAGTGGTGCTCCAGCGAGCGCGTCGCAGCGGTGCCCTTCGGCGGGGGCACGTCGGTCGTCGGGGGCGTCACTCCAGAAGTGGGCTCGGGGTTCAACGGCGCGATCTCCGTCGACCTCTGTGCGCTCGACCGCGTGCTCGAGATCGATGAGGTGTCCAGATCGGCACGCATCCAAGGCGGGGCGCTCGGCCCGTCGCTCGAGTCGCAGCTCGGCGAACACGGTCTCACGCTGCGCCACTTCCCCCAGTCATTTGAGTACTCCACTCTCGGCGGCTGGATCGCCACGCGCGCCGGCGGGCACTTCGCAACCGTGTGGACGCACATCGAGGACTTGGTCGAGTCCGTGCGCGCGATCACCCCAACCGGTGCCTGGGAGTCGCGGCGCGTGCCCGGATCCGGCGCCGGGGTGAGCCCCGATCGCATGCTCACCGGCTCGGAGGGAGTCCTCGGGGTGATTACCGAGGCGTGGATGCGCGTCCAGCCGCGGCCCTCTCACCGCAGCTCCACCGGAGTCCGCTTTGCGAGCTTTGGCGCGGGCGTCGAATGCGTGCGCGCGATCTCGCAGTCAGGGCTGCATCCGGCCAACTGCCGTCTGCTCGACCCCGGCGAGGCCGGGCTCACGCTTGCCGGCGATGGCTCACACGCACTGCTCGTGCTCGGTTTCGAGTCCAGCGACCATCCGGTGCAGGACGCGATGACGCGTGCGCTGCAGCTGTGCGCGGAGCACGGCGGTGAGGTCGTAGACGGGGGCAGTGACGGTGGTGCGGGCGGCGATGCGGTCAGCTCGTGGCGCGATGCCTTCCTCGGCGCGCCCTACCTGCGCGACGTGCTCGTCGCCGTGGGGGTCCTCGCCGAGACCTTCGAGACGGCCATCACCTGGGAGCGCTTCGAGGCCTTTCACGCTGGGGTGATCGCGACCGCCGAGCAGAGCGTGCGCGAGGTGTGCGGCGAGGGTGGGCGCGTTCACTGTCGCTTCACCCACGTCTACCCCGACGGACCCGCTCCCTACTTCACAGTGCTGGCGCCCGCCCGGCGTGGCGAGGAGGTCGAGCAGTGGCGGGTCGTAAAGCGCGCCGTCTCAGACGCCATCATCGAGCTCGGCGGAACCATCACCCACCATCACGCCGTCGGGCGCGATCATCGGCCCTGGTATGACCGCCAGCGCCCGGAGCCGTTCGCCCTCGCCCTGCGTGGCGCCAAGGTCGCCGTCGACCCCGCCGGCATCCTCAACCCCGGCGTGCTGATCGATCCTCTGTCATGAAGATCGCCGTGCTTGGTCCCGGAGGCGTCGGCGGCCTGCTCGCCGCCGCCCTCGAGCAGGGGGGCAGCGAGGTCGTGGTCGTTGCGCGCGACTCCACCGTCGCGGCGATCGACGAGCACGGGCTGAGGGTGAGCAGCGTCAAGCTCGGAGAGCTGGTCGCGCACCCTCGCGCCGTCACCCAGCTGCAGGAGCCCGTCGACGTGCTGATCGTCGCGACCAAGGCGGCCGGCATGGTGGCAGCCTGCGAGCGCGTGACAGTGCAGCCGGGGCTCGTGCTGCCGCTGCTCAACGGCCTTGACCACATCGCCGTGCTGAGAGAGCGCTTCGCCGCCGAGTCGGTGCTCGCGGGGGCGATCCGCGTGGAGGCCGACCGGCCCGAGCCGGCGGTGGTCGTGCACAGCAGCCCCTTCCTGCTCGTGACAATGGCCAGCGCCGAGCCGAGCATGGCTCCTGCAACGGAGGAGCTCGCGAGGACGCTGTCCGACGCCGGGGTGCCAGCGCGGGTGCTCGCCTCGGAGGCCGAGGTGATGTGGTCGAAGCTCGTGCGGCTGGCAGCGCTTGCGTGCACCACCAGCGCCTACGACATGCTGCTCGGGGAGATCCGCTCCACGCCCCAGGCTCTGAGCGATCTCGAGGGCTCGATCAGGGAGGCGGCCGCCGTGGCGCGCCTGGAGGGCGCAGAGGAGGTGGATGTCGCCGTCACCCTGTCGGAGGTGGCGCGCATTCCCGACACGTTCGGCACCTCAATGCAGCGCGACATCGCCTCCGGGCGCGAACCCGAGCTAGACGCCATTCCGGGATCGGTGCTGCGCGCGGCCGTGCGCCATGGCCTTCAGTGCCCCACCATCGAGCGCCTCGTCACGATGATCGCCGCGCGGATTGGCGTCGAGCCGCCGATCCCCCACGCCGCCTGAGCGCGATTGCTCCTCAGTGTGCTTCGAGGGTGGCGCCGCCGGTGCCCTCGCGATCGTGGCGCAGGACCTCCAGCAGCTCCGCATACGGACCCACCAGGTAGGCGTCGTCGTCGGGGGCGAGCGTGGTGTCGCGCCGCGGCGGGTGCTCCAGCGCCCCGGAGCTGGCAGCGCGTCTGATTGCCGCCACGCGGATCTGGCCGGGAAGGTTGAGCATCGCCAGGCCATCCAGGCCGCCGCCCGCGCTCACGCGCAGGCGGGCCAGCAGGAAGGGGTTGTTGCCGACGTAGAACGTGAACAGCACCTCCAGGCCGAGCGCCGCGCCGACGAACCAGGGTGCGGCGATCGCCGATGTGGACCACACGTGACGAAAGCCAAAGCTCGACTCCAGGCGATGTCCGAGCTGACGGTCGAACACGCGCAGCACCACCGGCACCTCCGTCCAGCGCTCGCCCAGCCTGTCGCGCACGGCGAGCCCCGTCTCGATGTTCGTGAGGTCATCCGAGGTGAGGATCGCCACGGCGGCCGCGCTCGAGAGGTTCACCGCTTCCAGCGTTCCCGCCATCGTCGCGTCGCCGATCACCACTGGAACCTCCATCGCGCGCGCCTGCGCCAGGTACTCGTTGCTGTCGGTCCGCTCGATTACCACCACCTCCTGGCCCTCCGCCAATAGGCCCTCCAGCACCTGCATGCCCACCGCGCCGAGCCCCACGATCACGACGTGGCCGCGCATGCCCGGGATCCGGCCTCTTCCCAACGACTGCGCGATTCGCCGGCTGACCAGCGCATTTGTGAGGAGCGCGAACAGGGTGGTCACGAGCGTCGTGCCCGCCACGATCAGGGCGATGCCGAATATCTCCATGCCCTTGGGCTGCGCCGAGAAGTTGTAGTCGCCGTAACCGACAGTGGCGATCGTCTCGACGGTGAAGTAGGCGGCGTCGATCAGCGGTAGGCCCGAGTGCCCGTCGCTCTGGCGATAGCCGAAGTGCAGCACCAGCGAGGAGATGATCAGCAGGACGATGCCGAGCGCGAGCGCGACGCGCAGGGGTGTGTCGGCCGTCTCGCTGACGTTCCTCGCCACGCGCGTCAGCGTCGCCGCCATCCGCGTGCGCAGCCCCAACGTGCCCACGTCGGCGCGGGGGCCGCTGAGGCCCGCCTCGTCGAGCTCGGCTCGCGTCCCGAGCACCGTCACACGATCTCCCGTCGAGACGAGTTGGTCGCGCCCCGGGCATGCGATCAGCTCGTCCGCTGCCTCCGTGACCACGCCGATCGGCGCCAGATGGCCGTAGAGGTCGCGCAGCGTGGCATCGCTGGGCGCGATCACCTCGGCGGCCACGAACAGCGTGTCGCCCAGCAGGATCTCGCGTGCGCGGCGCCCGAGGCACGCTTCGACCACCGCGGGCGCGAACAGCGCCGCCACGTCGAGCACCCCGACCGAGCTCAGCACCTCCTCCACCGCGTGCGCCACAGCCGGGTTGTCGAGGTCGGCGACCACGCGCACATCGGGGCGCAGGTCGCGTATCAGCAGCACCGTCTCCAGCGTGCGCAGGTCTGTCAGCTCCGCGCACACGACCGCCCGCGCGCCCATGATGCCCGCCGCGAACAGCGGGTCGCTCAGATGGGCGCTGCGGGGCAGATGGGGGATGCCCCAACCGCGGACCACGCGCACGAGCCGCTCGTCCTGCTCATCGTCGAGCACCACCACGCGCGCGCCCGCCAGGTGCAGCTGCTCGACCGTGCGCAGGCCCACAGGGTTCAGCCCGCAGACGATCACATGGCCCACCCAGTCGCGGCACTCCTCCGTTGGCATGGGCGAGCTGCTCAGCTCGGTATGCACGAACGTTCAGTCTGCGCTCAAAAGCGCCCGCCGACCTTGGCCTGGCGTCCAAGATAAGCGCGGCTACTGCGCTTCGAATGGCAAGTGGCCAGGCGCCATCGCCGGGACCGCCTGGGTGGCGATCGCCTCGACCGCCTGCTCCTCGGCCTCCGTCAGCTCCTCGTCGTGCTCGCCGTCGCACAGCACGCGGAAGTTGCCCGTCACGCCGCTGTCCGCCTGGATCGTGATGCCCGGCAGGATCTCCTCGCCCTCGTCGAATCCGAGGCGCTCCATGTCGAAGTGCGCCAAGCCGATCCCGTGAGCGGTGTGGGTCGGGTTCTCGCGGTCATGGGACGCCACCGCCTGCGCGAAGCGCTCGAGGTTCTTGGCGATCTTGCTCGTTTCCGCCATGACTACAGGGAGGGTAGCGAGCGGACTGTAGATTGGGAAGATGCCTGCCGCCACAGGAGAGGTGATTCGCACGATCGGGCTGGGCAAGGTCTACCCCGGGAGCGACTTCGCAGCGGTGGACGGCCTCGACCTGAGCGTCCACGGCGGTGAGATCTTCGGGCTGCTCGGGCCAAACGGCGCCGGCAAGACGACCACCGCGGGAATGCTCACCACACGCGTGATCCCCACCTCCGGCTCGGCGTATGTGGGGGCCATCGACGTCGTCGCGCAGCCCGCCCTGGCCAAGCAGCTGATCGGGATCGTCTCCCAGCAGAACACGCTCGACCGCCAGCTGAACGTGTGGGAGAACCTGTACTTCCACGGACGCCTCTTCGGCATCTCGGCGACGGAGTCGCGGCGCATCTCAGATGAGCTGCTGGAGAAGCTGCATCTCTCCAAATGGGCCAAGGCGTCGGTGTTCGCGCTCTCGGGCGGAATGGCCCAGCGGCTGATGATGGCGCGCGCGATCTTCCACCGTCCGGCCGTGCTGTTCCTCGATGAGCCCACCGCCGGCCTGGACCCGCAGAGCCGCCTGGCGCTGTGGGAGATCCTCGGCGAGCTCAACCGCGAGGGCCAGACGATCCTACTGACCACCCATTACATGGAGGAGGCCGATGAGCTCTGCGATCGGGTGGCGATCATGGACCACGGCAAGATCCTCGCGCTCGACAGCCCCGAAGCGCTCAAGCGCTCTGTGGGCGCGGACACGATCGTGACCGTCAGGGCCGACGGGGAGATGCAGACGCTCGCCGATCGGCTCTCCGCCGAGATCGCAGAGGTCACACGCACGCGCACCATCGACGGGGGCGTCGAGCTGCACGTGAGAGAGGCCCAGCGGCTGCTGCCGCGGGTCGTCAACGCGGCCGAGGGGGCCGGCTTCGAGCTGGCCGACCTGTCGGTCGCCGAACCCAGCCTCGAGACCGTCTTCATCAGCCTCACCGGCAAGGAGCTGCGCGACTGATGGCAGCCACGATCTCCCCCTCCACACAAGACCGGCCGGCGATCGCCATCGAGCCGTCGCGCTCGACGTTCGCAGCGAGTCGCTCGGCGCTGATGGCACTGGTGCTGCGCGACCTCGTGGTGCTGCGCAAGAACTTCGTCGAGTTCGTGGTCCGCACGCTCGTGCAGCCGTTCCTGTTGGTGTTCGTCTTCCTGTACGTGTTCCCCACGATCGGGCAGGGCATCGGCGGCGGAGGCACCGGGGGAAGCGGTGCGGCGCGGGCGGCCGAGTCGCAGTTCGCGACCGTGCTCGTGGCCGGCGTGGTCGGGATCTCGATCATGTTCCAGGGCATCCAGGCGGTGGCCATGGTGATGGCCACCGAGTTCGGCTTCACGCGCGAGATCGAGGATCGCGTGCAGGCGCCGTGCCCGATCTGGCTTGTGGCCATAGCCAAGGTCCTCTCCGGCGCCACCCAGGGTCTGATCGCAGCGCTGATCGTCTTCCCGATCGCCGCCGTCATCCATGCCAAAGGCGTGGAAGCGCATCTGTCGGTGCATTGGGCGGTGGTGCTCACGCTGATCCCCCTCGCCTGCGTCACGATGACATCGCTCGGGCTGCTCCTGGGGACGGTCTTCGAGGCTCGCAACCTCGGGTTGATGTTCGGCTTCGTGGTCCTGCCGCTCACGTTCCTCGGCGGCACCTACTACCAGTGGACCAAGCTGGCGCCCGTGACGGTTGGAGGCGTGCACTGGCTGCAGATCCTGGTGCTGGTGAACCCCCTGATCTACGTCACCGAGGGCATGCGCGCGGGCCTCACCCATGCCTCGCACATGCACCTCTACGTCGTCTATCCCGTGCTGATCGGCTTCTGCGCCGTCTTCCTCACGCTCGGGCTGCGCAAGTTCGCCGGCCGCGTGCTGTCCTGAGCGGCCCTCGCATCGAGGGCCGAGCGCAACGCTGCTAAACCCATGCGATGCCCACACTGCAGATCATCATCGCGAGTACGCGCCCCGGCCGGGTGGGGCTGCCCGTGGGCCGCTGGTTCGAGGCGCACGCGCGAGCGCACGGCGCCTTCGAGATCGATCTCGTCGACCTGGCCGAGCTGGGCCTGCCGTTCATGGACGAGCCCAACCATCCGCGCCTGCGCGACTACACCCAGCAGCACACCAAGGACTGGAGCGCTCGCGTGGATCGCGCCGATGCGTTCGCGTTCGTGATGCCCGAGTACAACCACGGCTTCAACGCGCCGCTGAAGAACGCGATCGACTTCCTGCACCAGGAGTGGCTGTACAAGCCCGTGGGCTTCGTCTCCTACGGCGGCGTCGCCGCCGGCACGCGGGCGGTGCAGATGCTCAAGCCGGTCGTTGGCGCGCTCAAGATGGCCGCCGTGCCGGAGGCGGTCTCGATTCCCTTCGTGGCCCAGTTCATCGACGACGA
The DNA here is from genome assembly GCA_030151725.1 of Solirubrobacteraceae bacterium. Taxonomy (GTDB): domain Bacteria; phylum Actinomycetota; class Thermoleophilia; order Solirubrobacterales; family Solirubrobacteraceae; genus Palsa-744. The sequence continues at coordinate 3,351 of JASLDD010000284.1, read as the reverse complement.
GGGCGAGCTCGAGCCCAACGAGGTGATGGAGAAGTCGGCCACCGCGATGCTCGACGAGCTGTCGCGGGTGGCTGGGGCTTTGCGGGGGCTGCGGGCGGGGTAGGGCGGTATGCTCGCTGCTTCCGCCGCGCTTTCGGAATCCTTTCCCCCGGATTGCATCTTGAAGGCGATCGTATGAGGCGCAGATACCTGTCGTGGGCAGGCCTTGGAAGCATGTTCATCGCAGGCTGCGTCGCATTCGCAATACGCACGGATACAGATGCCACGGGGGCAGCGCCCGCCACCTCTCGCCCTGTCAAATCGCTGATTGCAGCCGTCCGGTCGGTCACCGGCAATCCGCCGAGAAGCGACATGATCGTGATGGACTCATCGGGTCGCCAGCGGCACGTCCTGGTGCGCGCCGCTGGGCGGAGGGGCGTGAAAGTCGCAGTGGGCCGCTCTGCCTGGTCGCCTGACGGGCGCTGGCTGGTGTTCACCGGAGTCGTTGGCCGCCAACCCAAACGCGCCGAACAGTCGACCGACCTGTTCGTTGTTCGTGCAGACGGATCTGGTCTGCGTCGCCTCACACGCGTTGGTTCGGCAGGCGAACCTCTATGGTCGCCCGACGGACGCACGATCGTGTTCGCGGAGCGGACCCACGTTGGCAATCCGAACATCGTCACGAGCTTTGCGGCGCCGCTGATGCGTGTGAACCAAGACGGAACGGGTCTGCGCAAACTTACGCCCTTGATTCGGGGCCAAGTGGACATCCCTGGATCGTTCTCACCGGACGGAACACACCTGGCGTTCACACGTGCCGACGTGAGTGCGCTCGCATACGCCGGCCGAACCGAAACCTCAATTGAGACGATGGAAGTAGATGGTTCCGGCCTGCACCAGCTCCTCGCCGGTGGCAGCGACCCTGCTTATTCGCCTGATGGCCGCCGAATCGCGTTCGTCACCAACCGCGATCACGATGGAAGCATCCGAACCGGCGAGGACGAATCTGAATATGCAAACGAGCTTTACGTCATGAACGCCGATGGGACGGGTGCCGAACGCTTGACCCACTCCCCGGAACTCAGCGAGTTGGACCCCACCTGGTCGCCCGGCGGCACCCGTATTGCCTACGCCCGTCAGGCCGAAGGCTTCACCAAGACGATCGCCGTCATCAACGTGGACGGCAGTTGTGGCCACGAGATCGCCGGTGATCCGACTGGCGAGATCTGGTACACGGAGCCCTCGTGGGGACCAGGCGCAGCTCCCGAAGGAGCGATGCGCTGTTCGAGTTCCGGCTAGAGCCGACTAGGTGGAAGGCTGCTCGATGATCTCCACCCGGTACCCATCCGGGTCCCGCACGAAGCAAAGGCGCGAGCCGCCCTCGCGCACCGAGTAGGGCGGCTTCTCGGGCTCGATTCCCAGCTCGCCCAGGCGTGCGAGCATGGCGTCGAGGTCACTGCTCGTGATCGCGATGTGGCCGTAGCCCGTGCCGATCTCATATGAGCCCACGCCGAAGTTGTACGTGAGCTCCAGGCGGGGCATGTCGCCGTCGCCGGGCTGGTTCATGAAGACGTTGACGGCCTCGTCTTTGATCGGGATGCGCCCGACCTCCTGGAAGCCCAGCGCGTTGTAGAAGGCCACCGAGCGGTCGATGTCGGTGATGCGATAGCAGGTGTGGATTAGGGGCATGAGAGAAGTCTAGACTTGCGAGGCGTGCGCACACTGATCGTCGGCAACGGAGGACGCGAGAGCGCGCTGGCGGCGGCCATGGCCGAGCACAGCGAGCTGCACGCGTTCGTTGGTCACGCCAACCCCTCGATCATACGGGCGGCGGCCGACTCGGGTGGCTCGCATGGGCTCGGCGACGTGTGCGATCCGGCGGCCGTCGCGGCCTTCGCACGCGAGCGCGACATCGACATCGCGATGGTCAGCGCCGACGAGCCGCTGCGAGCGGGAGTGGTAGATGCGCTGCTCGCACAGGGCACGCGCGCTGTGGGCCCGACACGCGCTGGGTCTGAGATCGAGTGGAACAAGACGTTCGCGCGCGAGCTGCTGGCGGAGGTGGCGCCCGAGGCCTCGCCGCTCTTGCGGGTGGCGCGAGACAGCCGTGAGGTCGAGGAGGCGATCGCCTTCTTCGACTCGACCCCCGTCGCCGTGAAGCCCCCGGGGCTCACGGGCGGCAAGGGAGTGAAGGTGATGGGCCCGCACCTGGCAAGCCACGACGAGGCGCGCGACTACGCGCTCGCTCTGCTCGAGGCGGGCAAGGGCGCAGGAGGGGTGCATATCGAGGAGAAGGTCGTGGGTGCCGAGTTCACCATCCAGGCAATCAGCGACGGCAAGACGGTCGTCTTCCCGCCGTCCACCTACGACTACCCATTTCGCTACGACGGTGACGAGGGCCCAGGAACGGGTGGCATGGGCTCCCTGTCGATGCCCTCGAGCACGCTCCCGTTCATGACCCCCGAGCACTACAGCTCCGCCTGCTCGATCATCGAGCGCGTCATACAGCGCTTGGGCGAGCAGGGACGTCATTTCACAGGCGTGATGAACAGCGGCTTCTTCGCCACAGCCGAGGGGGTCAAGGTGATCGAGTTCAACGCCCGCTTCGGCGATCCCGAGTGCATGAACATCATGAGCCTCTTCAACGGCAGCTGGCCACATGCGATGGAGCAGATCGCCGCTGGTCGCCTCGCCCCGGAGGACGTGCCATTGCGCGATGAGGCTTCTGTCGTGCTCTACCTGGTCTCGCCCGACTACGCGCTGCGCACGGGTCCCGCGTATGAGTTCAACGTGGACTGCCAGGAGCTGGAAGCGTCCGGCTGTCGTGTGTTCTTCTCCTCGGCTGTCGGTATCGGTGGGGACGCCTATCGCACGGTGGGCACATCGCGTGCCGTCGCGCTGGCAACCACGGCCTCGACGCTAGAGCAGGCGCGTCGCCAGGTGGTGGAGTGCGCTGCGTCGGTGCCCGTCCTCGAGTGGCGCAGGGACGTGGGCGATGAGACTTACCTGAATGGCCTGGCACGGCTTGTATGGCCAAAGGGAGAGCCGGGCGCCGAGCGTCTGCTCCCCACCCCCACTTGAGGTCTTTCGTGCAAGGATGGCGCCATGCTCGTGGAGCACGTCACCAACAAGCAGTTCGTCTCCAACACCTACCTTGTCGCCGACGGGGAGGGCGGTCCGGCGTTCTTCATCGATGCCGGAGGACCGGTTGAGCCGCTGATCGCCACGGCCGAGCGCCTCGGCCTCACTCCCACGCATGTCCTGCTGACCCACCATCACTTCGATCACGTTAGTGAGGTCCCCAAGCTGCGTAAGCGCTGGCCTGTGCTTGAGGTGCTGATCAGCTCCCGCGAGCGCGAGCTGCTGCTGGCA
>JASLDD010000245.1 GCA_030151725.1 Solirubrobacteraceae bacterium | reverse complement strand
CGCCGGGGCGAGCCGCGCTAGAGTGAGAATCGATGGCAGCGAGCACCACTGCTCAGCAGACAATTGATGTTGTAACTCCGGCAGCAGGCGAGTCCGTTACAGAGGGAACACTCCTCGAATGGCATGTCAAGGTCGGCGACTTCATCAAGGCTGACGCGACGATTGTTGAGATCTCGACCGACAAGGTCGACGTGGAGCTGCCGGCACCGGCTAGTGGCACGGTGACGGAGATCTTGGTCGAGGAGGGCGACACGGTCACCGTGGGACAGGTCATCGCGCGGATCGCAGTGGGCGATGGAGACGGCGCACCGACTAACGGTGGTGGCACCCCCAACGGCGCGGCGACCACGTCGAGCGATGGAGCGAACGGCGCGGATGCGTCAGCTGCGGTCGAGACCGCAACCGAGCCCACACCCACGCACTCGAGCGCACCCGCTGACGCTCCGCCTGCAACAGACTCAGACCGGAAGATCGTCGACGTGGTGACGCCGGCGGCAGGCGAGTCTGTCACGGAGGGGACGATCCTCGAATGGCACGTGAAGGTCGGCGACTCGATCAAGGCCGGTGCGACGATCGTCGAGATCTCGACAGACAAGGTCGACGTGGAGCTGCCGGCACCGGCGGCGGGCACTGTGACGGAGCTGCTGGTGGCAGAGGGCGACACGGTGACGGTCGGCCAGGTGATCGCACGAATAGCGGTCGGCTCTGGCGATGACGCAGGCCAAGCGCAGCCAAGCGACGGAGCAAACAGCGCGAACGCAGCCACGACCACGACTGGCGCAACCCCCGCTGAGAGCGCTTCCTCAGAACAGACGGGCGAAGCGCCCGAGGGCACGAAGGTCTCGCCGGTGGCAGCCCGCGCGGCGGCGGCCGAGGGAGTGAACCTGGCGGCCTTGAAGGGCAGCGGCCCGGCGGGTCGGATCACCAAGTCGGACGTGCTGTCGGCAGCATCGGACACGACCGCCAACGGGGCCGCAGCGACGCCAGCGGAGGCGAGCACCAAGCCGATGCGAGGCGGCGCGGCAATGCTCGCGCGCTACATGCAGGAGTCGCTGACGATCCCGACGGCGACGAGCTTCAGGACGCTGACTGTGACGGTGCTGGACGCCAGGCGCAAGGAACTGAAGGCGGGCACGCGCAAGGTGTCGTTCACACATCTGATCGCGTATGCGATCGCTCGCGCGGCGGAGGACATGCCGGTGATGGGCAACCACTTCGAAGAAGTGGACGGCAAGCCGACGCGCGTGCTCGACGGGCAGGTGAACCTGGGTCTGGCGGTGGACGTGCAGAAGAAGGACGGGTCTCGCACGCTGATGGTCCCGGTGATCAGAGATGCGGGGCGGATGTCGTTCGACCGCTTCCTGGACGCGTATGACGCGCTGGTGGAGAAGGCGCGCACGAACACGCTGACGGCGGATGACCTGGTGGGAGCGAACATCACGCTGACGAATCCCGGAGGCCTCGGCACGGTGGCTTCGGTGCCGCGTCTGATGAACGGCCAGGGAACGATCGTGGCGACGGGCTCGATCGGCTATCCGGTGGGCCTCGGCAACATCGGCGAGATGATCGGGGCGGAGAAGGTCATGAGCATGACCTCCACGTACGACCACAGGATCATCCAGGGCGCAGAGTCGGGGCGTTTCCTGGCGCTGGTGGAGGACTACTTGCAGGGCGAGCACGGCTTCTATGAGGGAATTTTTGCCTCACTGAGCATGGATCTTGGCCCCACGCCGCCACTTCCGGCACCGGCAGCGGCGGCGCATGCGGCTGCGGAGGCGAGCGCGCCGAGCCAGAGCTCCTCCGCGGCGGTGGGAGATGAGCTGCTGCAGGCGGTGCAGGCGGCGAGCACGCTGGTGGGTCGCGTGCGCAGCCACGGCCACCTGGCGGCGCGCCTGGATCCGCTGGGCTCAGAGCCAGAGGGCGACCCGGGTCTTGACCCGGAAGCACTGGGACTCACGCCGGAGATCCAGGCCAAGCTCCCGGCGAGGATCTTCCAGATGTATGTGCCGGGCGCCACGCTGGCAGATGCCCTCCCGCACCTGCGTGAGACCTATTGCGGCACGATTGCGTACGAGATCGAGCACATCGCCTCGCACCGCCAGCGGGTGTGGCTGCGCGAGCACATCGAGTCGGGCGCGTTCCGCCATGTGCTGACGAGCGATGAGCGCCGCAGGTTCCTGAGGCGCCTGGTGAAGGTGGACGCGCTCGAGCGCTTCATGCACAAGGCCTACCTTGGTCAACACCAATTCTCGATCGAGGGCCTGGACATGACGGTGCCGATGCTCGACGAGCTGATCCAGCTCTCGGCCGCCCACGGCGGCCAGGAGGTCGTGATCGGGATGGCACACCGGGGACGGCTGAATGTGCTGGCGCACAACTTGGGCCGGGCCTACGACACGATCTTCGCGGAGTTCGAGGGCGCCTCGACGCTAGAGGCGGTCACGACGATCCCCCAGGGTGGGACGGGCGACGTGAAGTACCACCACGGCAGCCAGGGCACGTATGGGCTGCCGGACGGAGGCAGCATTCGCGTGAACCTGGAGTCGAACCCAAGCCACCTGGAGTACGTATCGCCGGTGGTCGAGGGAGCGACGCGCGCGGCGCAGACATCGCGCAAGGGCCCGCATGCCCACCAGGACACGAATGCGGCGGTGCCGATCGTGATCCACGGAGACGCGGCGTTCCCGGCTCAGGGCGTGGTCTCGGAGACGCTGAACCTGCAGGCGCTGGACGGCTACAAGGTCGGGGGCACGGTGCACCTGATCATGAACAACCAGGTTGGGTTCACGACGGACCCAGACGACGCGCGCTCGACGCGCTGGGCGTCGGACCTGGCGAAGGGCTTTGACGTGCCGATCATCCACGTCAATGCGGATGATGTGCCGGCGTGCATCAGCGCGGTGCGTCTGGCGTTTGCGTTCCGCCAGGAGTTCGGGCACGACGTGCTGATCGACCTGATCGGCTACCGCCGCTTCGGCCACAACGAGTCGGATGAGCCGGCATACACGCAGCCGGAGATGTACGCGAAGATCAAGAGCAAGAAGCGGGTGGCGGAACTGTGGTCGGACCGCCTGGTGGCGGAGGGCGTGGTCTCGCCGGAGGAGGTCGAGCGCCAGGCCCAGGAGGTATGGGACCACCTGACGCTGCTGCACCAGCGCCTAAAGAGCAAGATCGCCTCGGCGGCGGAGCACGGTGGCGAGCAGAGCACGGGCGAGTATCAGCTGGACCGTTCGCCGAGCCCGGAGGTGGAGACGGCGGTGCCGGCGGCGCGTCTGCGCGAGCTGGGCAACCAGCTGCTGCATGTGCCGGACGGCTTCACGGTGCACCCGAAGATGGTCAAACAGCTGGATCGCCGCCGGGAGGCGCTGGCGGAGGATCAGGCCTCAGAGCAGACGATCGACTGGGCCCATGCGGAGGCGCTGGCGTTCAGCTCGCTGCTGACGGAGGGAGTGCCGCTGCGCCTCACGGGCCAGGACACCGAGAGAGGCACGTTCAGCCAGCGCCACATGGTTCTCCATGACGCCAAGACCGGCCAGACGGTGTGCCCGATCCAGAGCCTGCCGGATGCGCTGGCGCCGCTGGAGCTTCACAACAGCCCGCTGTCGGAGCTCGCATGCATGGGCTTCGAGTACGGCTACAGCCAGGAGGCGCCGGAGACGTTGGTGCTGTGGGAGGCGCAGTTCGGCGACTTCGTTAACTCGGCGCAGGTGATCGTGGACCAGTTCATCACGTCAGGCCTGGCCAAGTGGGGTCAAACGTCGAGGCTGACGCTGCTGCTGCCGCACGGCTACGAGGGCTCAGGACCGGAGCACTCATCGGCGCGCCTGGAGCGCTTCCTGCGATCGGCCGCCGAGGGCAACATCCGCGTGGCCAGCCCAACGACGCCTGCCCAGTACTTCCACCTGCTGCGCCGCCAGGCGCGCATTGCCAAGCAGCGCCCGCTGGTGGTCATGACACCGAAGTCGCTGCTGCGTCTCCCCCAGGCGGCGAGCGCGCTTTCGGACATGGCGGAGGACACGCGCTTCCATCCTGTGCGGGCGGAGCCGGGCGTGCAGGACGAGCAGGTCACGCGACTGGTGCTGTGCACGGGCAAGATCTACTACGACCTGGTGGGCCACCCGGAGCGTCCGTCGCACACGGGCCTTGCGGTAGCGCGGGTGGAGCTCCTGTACCCGTTCCCGGAACGCCAGATACTGGCGCTGATGGGTCGCTACCCGAACCTGCGAGAGGTGCTGTGGGTGCAGGAGGAGCCGCGCAACATGGGTGCGCGTGCGCACATGTTCCCGAGGCTGATGCAGATCCTGCCCCAGGAGATGCACTTCGGCTACGTGGGGCGTCCGGAGCGGGCGAGCCCGGGCGAGGGCTACCCGGCAGCGCACATCGACGAACAGAACCGGATCGTGACGACGGCGATCGACCTGCGCCAGCCGATCTCGCAGTACCCCCGCAAGACGCCGGGGGAGCGCTGATGGCCGCGCTGTGGCGCCGCTTCAGGCTCGTGATGGCCCAGCGCAAGCGCCGCCGCCGCGGCTGAGAACTCCCTTTAGGCGAGACGCGTAGGCGGGCTGGCCCGGACAGCCCTGCCGACGCCGGTCACCGCAGCCGGTCTCGCGTCACTTACCTTTCCAGACAGGCTCGCGCTTCTCCTTGAAGGCGGAGGAGCCCTCCTTGGCATCCTCGGAGGCGAAGACGGGACCGGTGATGGCGCCCTGGCGCTCCCACATCTCGGCTGTGCTCCAGTCGTACTGCTCCTGCAGAACCTGCTTGCTGGCGATGAGCGCCAGTGGAGCGTTCTTGGCGATTGCACCGGCGAGCTCGAGCGCGACATCTACGGCTGCTCCGGGCTCCGCGATGCGGTTGACGAGGCCGAAGTCGTGGAAGCGCTCGGCGGGTAGCGGATCGCCGGTGAGAGCCAGCTCCATGACGACGTGGTAGGGCATGCGACGAGGCATCCGCAGGAGCGCGCCTCCGGCGGCCACGAGCGAGCGCTTGGCCTCGGGGATGCCCATCTTGGCGCCTTTGGCGGCGACGATCAGATCGCAGGCGAGCGCTATCTCCATGCCGCCGGCGACGGCGAAGCCCTCGATGGCGGCGATGAGCGGCTTGCGGGATGCGCGCTGGGTGATGCCGGCGAAGCCGCGGTCGCCGAACCAGGCGGACTCGCCTCTGACGAATGCGCCCAGGTCCATGCCTGCCGAGAAGAAGCCACCGGCGCCGGTGAGCACGCCCGCTGAGAGCGAATTGTCGCCGTCGAGCTCATCCAGAGCGCCGGCCAGCCCTGCGGCGAGGGCGGCATTGACCGCGTTGCGCACCTCGGGGCGGTTGAGGGTGATCAGCAGGACGTTGTCGCGTCGCTCGGTGAGTACGGGCTGGCCGGGGTCGGCCTGCTCAGGGGTCATCTGAACTCCTTGCTCGGGTACGAGAGGAGCCTATCCGTGGCTGGATGCGCATGACATCCTGCAAGCTGCGCTCCCCAGCAGCTCTGCTTGCTCGGTACCTCTCAGGCCGCGAACAGCCGCAGGTCGGGCTCGCGCTCGCCGCGCAGGATCTGAGGATCGACCTCCACGCAGTCGATGCCGCGCGAGATGGCAAGCACCCGCGCCTGGGGCTTGATGGTCTGAGCTACGAGCACTCCACGACAGGAGCCGAGAGCGGGATCGAGGCGGATGCGCTCGAGGTAGCGGGTGAGCTGCTCGACGGCATCGATGGTGGCTATCCGCTTGATCTCCACGGCTATCCACTCGTCTTGGTCGTCCTTGCACATGAGATCCACTGGTCCGATGTCGGTGGGCCACTCGCGCTTGACGAGCCGAAAGCCCTCCCCGCACCATTGCGGCGCCGCGGCGAGCAGCTCCTGGAGCTCGCGCTCGACTCCCTCCTTCTCGAGCGCAAGCAGCGTGTCGAGCTCGTGCTCGACGTCAGAGAGCACCTCGAAGATGGTGATATCCAGCTGCTCCTCCTGGCGCTGCTTGCGCACGATGAGCCGGCTCAGCACGCCGTCCTCGCCGGTCTCCTCCTCGAGCACGGTCGGCGCGACCATCCAGTTGAGCGGCTTGACGGGACCGCCACCGTCAGCCCACACCATGAAGGTGCCGTCGGGCTTGAGCATCAGCAGCCGCACGGCCTCCGGCAGGACGGTGCTGAGGCGACCGGCATATGAGACCTCGCAGCGGGCCACGATCAGACGCATGACTCGACCGTATCGGCTGCGGCGGATCAACGCCCCGAGGAGCGCTTGGAGTGCTACTCCTCCTCGGCGGTGGAGTCGATCGTATGCGGAGGGGCCACGGCGGGCGCCTCGACGGGGGTGTGCGAGACGGCGGGCTCTGCTGCGGGCGGCTGAGGCGCAATCGGAGTCTGCGAGACGGCGGGCTCGACGACGGGAGCCTGCAGGTCCTCGCCACCGGGGTTGCTGACGGCCTCCCGGAACTCGCGGATGCCGTGCCCGAGCGCACGGGCGAGTTCGGGCAGGCGTTTGGGACCCAGAACGACGAGCGCGACGATGGCGATGAAGATCAGGTGAACGGGGTTCTCGATACCCATCACCGATCAGGCTAGCGCGGTCGAGCATCGAGACATGCGCCACACGTGAGCGGGCGAGGACGGCCGCCGCGCCCCTTACGCTCTCGGTTCGTGGCCCAGGAACCCAGACAGCCGTCCGGTCGCGCGTACCCGCCGGCGGCTGCCGCTGAGCCGTTCTGGCCGGCACAGGCGACGATCCTGGCTGCGATCGGGTTGCAGCTGGCGCTCCCAGCGCGACTCACGGTGGGGCCTCATTGGCTGCTCCCCGCCCTGGAGGGCGTCCTGTTCGTGGGCCTCTCAATGGCGACGCCCCGGCAACTCGAGCACGAGCACACGATCAGACGGCGAACAGCGCTCTCGCTGACGGCATTTGTGAGCGCCGCCAACATCTTCTCGCTGGCGACCCTGACCCACTACCTGCTGCGTCATGCCACACCCAACCCGAGGCAGCTGATCGTGGCGGGGGTGCTGATCTGGCTGACCAACTTCCTGATCTTCGGCCTGTGGTATTGGGAGATGGACAGGGGCGGTCCGGGGCGCCGCGCCGCCGGCCACGACGGCCCCCCGGACTTCCTCTTCCCGCAGATGTCAGATGACCGGATCGAGCCGGTCGACTGGCGACCGAAATTCATCGACTATCTGTATGTGTCGCTGACCAACGCTGCGGCCTTCTCGCCCACGGACACGATGCCGCTGACGCCGATGGCGAAGATGATCATGGGCGTGCAGTCGATCGTCTCGCTGGTCACGATCGGCCTGATCGTCTCGCGCGCAGTCAACATCCTCTAGACGATGCTGACGGCCTTTGGCGCGGCGGTATCTGGGAGCCACGATGGAGAATTCCGGCGATCGGCCGTGAGTCAGGAGATCAGCAATTTACACCCGCCGAGTTCTGTATCACCATAGTTAGACAGCAACCGCAAAGTGATACACACACAGCCGCACACCCGACCCCGAGGCCAGCCGCCTCCCAACAACCGCAGCAGCCAAGGACTCAGCCGGCGACGCTCGGCTCCAAGGCGAGTGCCTGCTCGACGAGCTCCCGAACCTCCTCGCCGGCGCCCAGCTTCATGGCGCGCCTGAACGCATCGAGGGCGCCCTCGCGATCGATCAAGCGCAGACGCAGACGGCCTAGGCGCTCCCATGCGCCGGCGTCGCTGGGGCCGCGCTGGGCGGCGCGATGAGCGGCCTCCTCGGCCAGATCGACGGCGCCCATGTCTTCATAGATGCGCGCGGCAAAGCGATGTGGAGCGGGGCGCCTGCCGTCGACGCGCGCCCAGTCGCGCACGGCGCGGGCGGCCTCGTCGAGCTTGCCCGCCTGCCACCAGGCGAGGGTCATCAATCGCAGCACGGCCACGTTGCGGGGCTCGGCGTCGCGTGCGTAGAGGAGGCGCTGGGCGGCGAGCAGGTACTCGCCTTCGGCCATTGCACGCTGGGCGGCGATGAGGAAGCGCTCGACGCGCTCCTCCGAAGGGTCGGGCTTTGAGAAGTCGACGAACTTCATGCTGCCGGCGGGCACGGTGCGAACGCCGTGGCTGAATTTGACGCGGGCCCACTGCTGGACCTCTATGGCGTCGTCGCCTGTGTCTGAGGAGAAGTAGATCCCGGTGACGGTTCCGACACCCCACTCGGGATAGGAGATGCAGCGCGCGTAGCGGTGGACCACGGAGTGATCGGGCACCCTGC
>JASLDD010000118.1 GCA_030151725.1 Solirubrobacteraceae bacterium | reverse complement strand
CGTCGGGGTCTGAGACACGCAGCACGCGGTAGGCGCCCAGCTCATCTACGGCGATGACCGTGAGCAGACGTCTGGCGAAGGGCGCCTGGCTCACGCCACGCCCGGTGCAGCGGAGTGCACGCGAGCGCCGTGCAGCTCCTGCAGGCAGAGCACCTCGGGCTCGCCGTCGCGATGGGCGCTTGCGATAGCGCGCGCGGCGGAGATGCCGGCGGCGAGAGTGGTCAGGCAGGGGATGCCGTGGGCGACGGCGGCGCGGCGGATCTCATAGCCGTCGGTGCGCGCGCCCACGCCGGTGGGGGTGTTGACGACGAGATCGACATCGCCGCGCTCGATCCAGTCGAGCACGTGGGGGGAGCCCTCGGCGATCTTGTTGAGCGCCTGCGCCGGGACGCCCATCCGCGAGATGGCTTCGGCGGTGCCGCGCGTGGCGACGATCTGAAAGCCGCATTCGTGCAGGCTCTGAGCGACGGCAAAGGCGCCCGACTTGTCGGAGTCGGTGACCGTGATGAAGACGGTGCCGCGCTTGGGCAGCGGCACGCCGGCGGCGGCCTGTGCCTTGGCGAAAGCCGTTGGGAAGTCGCGCGCGATGCCCATGACCTCGCCCGTGGAGCGCATCTCGGGGCCGAGCAGCGCATCGGAGCCCTCGAAGCGGTCGAACGGCAGCACGGCCTCCTTAACGGAGACGTGGTCGCCGAAGCCCACGCCCTGGCGCTCGGATGGCAGGTCGAGATCGGCGATCCGCTCGCCCAGCATGATCCGGCAGGCGAGCTTGGCCAGCGGCATGCCGATCGCCTTGGAGACGAACGGCACCGTCCTGGAAGCCCGCGGGTTGGCCTCGATCACATACAGCTCACCGGCGGCGACGGCGTACTGAACGTTGAGCAGGCCCACGACGCCGATCTCGAGCGCGAGCTCACGTGTGGCGTCGCGGATCTGCTCGAGCATCTCCTCGCCGAGGGAGTGCGGCGGCAGCACGCAGGCGCTGTCGCCGGAGTGCACGCCGGCCTCCTCCACGTGCTGCATGATCCCGCCGATCCACACCTCCTCGCCGTCGCACAGCGCATCCACATCGACCTCTGTTGCGTCCTCGAGGAAGCGGTCCAGGTAGATGTCGCCACCCTCGCCGGCCTCGCGGCGCAGGTAGTCGGCAAGGCCCTCGGGTGAGTAGACGATCTCCATGGCGCGGCCGCCGAGCACGTAGGAGGGGCGCACGATCAGCGGGAAGCCGACTCGATGGGCGCAGTCGAGCGCTTCGTCCTTGGAGCGCGCCGTGGCATACGGCGGCGCCTTGTGACCGAGACGCTCCAGCAGCGCGCCGAAGCGCCCGCGGTCCTCGGCCAGGTCGATCGCCTCGACGCTCGTGCCGAGCAGCGGCACACCGGCCTCGGCGAGCGCCGCGGCGAGCTTCAGCGGAGTCTGCCCGCCGAACTGAACGATCACGCCCAGCGGCTGCTCGATCTCGACGACGGCCAGCACGTCCTCGAGGGTGAGCGGCTCGAAATAGAGGCGATCAGAGGTGTCGTAGTCGGTGGAGACGGTCTCGGGGTTGCAGTTGACCATCACGGCGTCGCGCCCGGACTCGCGCACGGTCATGGCGGCGTGCACACAGCAGTAGTCGAACTCGATGCCCTGCCCGATTCGGTTGGGACCGGAGCCGAGGATGACGACCGACTCGCGCTCCCCGCGCCTGACCTCGCTGGCGGACTGACGCTCCCACCCGGAGTAGTAATAGGGAGTGCGGGCGGGAAACTCGGCTCCGCAGGTATCGACCGAGCGAAACGACCGCTCCCCGCTGAAGGGCGAGTTCGGGTCGAGCGCCAACGCGCGCAGCTCACGCAAGAACCATGGATCGACGCCTGTGCGCTCGTTGACGGCGTCTATCTCCACGCCGCGGCCGAGCAACTCGAGGATCGTCTCGAAGCGAGCGGCGCCGGGCGTGAGCAGCTCGTCGAGCAGCTGCTCGCTGGAGGTATCTGTGAGGCAGGGCGGCTTGTCGAGCTCGCGCGAGCGCAGCGCCTTGGCGAAGGCCTGCCCGAAGGTGCGCCCGATCGCCATGGCCTCGCCCACGGACTTCATGTGAGTTGTGAGCGTGGGGTCGGTGCCGGGGAACTTCTCGAAGGCGAAGCGCGGCCACTTGACGACCACGTAGTCGATCGTGGGCTCGAAGCACGCGGGTGTCACGCCGGTGATGTCGTTGTCGATCTCATCGAGGCGATAGCCGACGGCGAGGCGGGCGGCGATCTTGGCGATGGGGAAGCCGGTGGCCTTGGAGGCGAGCGCCGAGGAGCGCGACACGCGGGGGTTCATCTCGATGACGAGGATCTCCTCGGTCTCGGGGTTGACGGCGAACTGGACATTGGAGCCGCCCGTCTCCACGCCCACGGCGCGGATCACTTTGATGGCCTGGTCGCGCAGCTGCTGGTAGAGGTGGTCGGTGAGCGTCTGCTGCGGCGCCACGGTCACCGAATCCCCGGTGTGCACGCCCATCGGGTCGATGTTCTCGATCGAGCAAACGATCACGACGTTGTCGGCGCTGTCGCGCATCACCTCCAGCTCGAACTCCCCCCAGCCGATCACAGACTCGTCGAGCAGGATCTGCCCGATGGGCGATGCCTCGATGCCCTGGGCGGCGATCCGCTCGAACTCCTCGGCCGAGCGCGCGATGCCCCCTCCCCGCCCGCCGAGTGTGAAGGCGGGCCGCACGATGCACGGCAGGCCGAGCTCCGCAAGCGCGCCCCGCGCCTGCTCGACGCTCGTGGCGATGACGCTCCTGGGCATCCGCAGCCCCGCCTCGGCCATCGCCTCGCGGAACAGGTCGCGATCCTCGGCGCAGGCGATCGCGTCGTAGTTGGCGCCGATCAGCTCCACCCCGTAGCGCTCCAGGGTGCCGTCGTCGTGCAGTGCCTTGGCGAGGTTGAGCGCGGTCTGCCCGCCGAGTGTCCCCAGCAGCGCGTCGGGGCGCTCGCGGGCGATCACCTGCGCGACGGGACCCGGCAGCAGCGGCTCGATGTACGTAGCGTCCGCGAACTCCGGGTCGGTCATGATCGTGGCCGGGTTGGAGTTGACGAGCACGACCTCATAGCCCTCCTCGCGCAGCACCTTGCAGGCCTGCACGCCGGAGTAGTCGAACTCGGCCGCCTGCCCGATCACGATCGGCCCCGATCCCAGGATCAGGATCTTCTTGAGATCGTCTCTTCTAGGCATCAGCAACACCTGCAGGTGCGGTGACCGGCGCCGCTACGGCTGGATGAGGCACACGCGAACGCGTCTCCCAAAAAATGCGAGCTTTCATGCGGCGCTCCCGATCCGCTCCAGGAAGCGGTCGAACAGGTAGAGGCTGTCATGCGGTCCGGGGCCGGCCTCGGGGTGATACTGGACTGTCCCGCCGGGCACGTCGAGCAGCTCGAGGCCCTCGACGGTGCGGTCATAGAGGTTCACGTGCGAGAGCTGGGCGGCGCCGAAGTCGGTCTCCCAGCGGACGGGCTCGTCGGTGTCGATCGTGCGCGAGCCGCCGGGACCGAGGGCGGCGAAGCCGTGGTTCTGCGAGGTGATCTCAACGCGCCCCGTCTGCAGGTCGCGGACCGGGTGGTTGGCGCCGCGGTGGCCGAAGGGCAGCTTGAACGTCTCGAGGCCCACGGCGCGGCACAGCAGCTGGTGGCCGAGGCAGATGCCCCACACGGGCTTCTTGCCGACGATCTCGCGGACCGTGTCCACGATGTAGGTGAGCGCGGCCGGGTCGCCGGGGCCGTTGGCCAGAAAGATCGCATCGGGGTCATCGGCGAGCAGCTCATCGGCGCTGCTGGTGCACGGGTGAAGCGACACGCGCGCGTCGCGGGCAACCAGCTCGCGTACCATCGACGCCTTGATGCCGGTGTCGATCACAGCGATGCGCGGACCGCTGCCGCTGCCGTGACGGCTGACTTCGCTCGGCGTCACCACCTTGGCGAGGTCGAGGCCCGCCATCGGCGCCTGCGCATCGATCAGCTCGCGGGCTTCGCTCTCGCTCATGGACGCCGGGAAGACACCGCCGCGCATGGCGCCCGCGTCGCGGATGTGCATGACGAGCGCCCGCGTGTCCACACCGCTGATGCCCTGCACTCCGCAGTCGGCGAGCCAGTCAAGCCAACCGCGCTCGGACGTGGGCGCGTCTTCGCGGTTGCACGCCTCGCGCATGATCGCCGCCCGCGCCCACGCGCGATCTGACTCCATCGCCTGGGCGCTCGTGCCGTAGTTGCCGATGTGCGGATATGTGAAAGCGATCAGCTGGCCCGCAAACGACGGGTCGGTCATCGATTCCTGATAGCCGGACATCCCTGTTGTGAACACGACCTCACCGACCGCGTGGCCCTCCGCTCCGCACGCCTCGCCGTCGAAGCGGGTGCCGTCCTCCAAGAGTACGTAGGCGGCGGAATTCATAGCGCGCCTGAGAGGGCCGTGAGTCGAGCCAGACAAGGACGCAGTGAGCGAAGCGTGCTTGGCACGTGAGCGATCGAGGACGCAGTATGGCGAAGGCTCACGGTCATCTCAGAGGATCAGCTTTTGGACGGCCTTGAACTCAGGCGTGCCGGCTCGCTCGAGCAGCTCGAACAGCGACGCCTCGACCGTCCCCACGATGGCGCCCGCCCGCTCCATGCGCTCGAGGCCACGCTCGTAGTCGACGGTATGGCGTGAGCCAACCGCGTCCGCGGGGACGTGCACTTCGACGCCCGCATCGAGCAGGTCGTGGACGGTCTGGCTGACGCACACGTGCGCCTCGATGCCGCACACGATCGCCTGGGTCGCGCCGCGCAGGTCAAAGCCATCGGCGCGTGCCGCCGAGAAGACCGACTTCTCGATCCTCGGCTCATCCTCCAGCCCGACCTCGGGGGCGGTGTGGCCGAGGCCCTTGGGGTACTGCTCGCTGACGAGCGTGTGGATCTCGAGGACGCGCGCCGCCTGCACCAGCTTGGCGCACGCATCGGCGACTCCCGCGAAGGCGTCGTAGGGGCGAAAGCCCTCCTGGACGTCAACCACGACCAGCGCCGCGTGCTCGCGCGAGAGCAGCCCCATCAGGCACCCACCAGCGCGAGCGTGCGGTCGCGATGCGCGACCCCGCCGGCGGCCACCGTCAGCAGCACCCGACCCTGCAGACGGCGCCCTGCGAAGCAGCAGTTCTCAGAGCGACTCTCCCAGCCGTGCTCTCCGGCAACCCACTCCGCGTCTAGGTCGATCAGCGTCACGTTGGCGGGCTCGCCTGCAGCGATCGTCGGCGTCGGCAGCTCGAACAGCGCGGCCCCCGCCGTCATGCGCTCGATCAGCAGCTCGAGGCCGACGATGCCGGGGAGCACGAGGCCGGTGTGCAGCGCGGCGAATGAGGTCTCGAGGCCGGTCGTGCCCATGGGCGCCTGCTCGAAGGGGACCTCCTTCTCATCACGCGCGTGCGGCGCATGGTCGGTGGCCACGCAGTCGATGACTCCACTTCTGAGTCCCTCGATCAACGCCTGGCGGTCCGACTCGGTGGTGAGCGGCGGGTGCATCTTCATGTGGGTGTCCAGGCCGCGGACGTCCTCGTCGGTGAGCAGCAGATGGTGGGGGGAGACCTCGGCGCTGAGGCGCCAGCCGTGGGCCTTGCCCTGCGCCACGGCTTCAACGGATGCGGCGCAGCTCAGGTGCTGGAAGTGCACGCGCGCCTGCTCATAGCCGGCGAGCTCGGCGTCGCGGGCGACCATCGTGGACTCGGCCACCGTGGGGATGCCGGCGATGCCCAGCGCGGCGCTGACGGCGCCCTCGTTCATTGAGCCTTTGCGCGAGAGCGTCGGATCCTCCTCGTGCAGGGCCAGCACGCCGCCGCACAGCCGCTGGTACTGAAGCGCCTTGCGCAGCATCCCCGCGCTCGTGACAGGCTTGCCGTCGTCGCTGAAGCCGAGCGCGCCCTGCTCCCTGAGCTCGGCCATCTCGGTCAGCTGCTCGCCCTGCAGGCCGCGGGTGATGGCGGGCAGAAAGCCGACGGGGATCCGCGCCTGACCGGCCGAGGACTCTCGCAACGAGCGCAGCAGCGGCGCCGAGTCGAGCACGGGGTCGGTGTTGGGCATGGCGATCACGCCCGCAAAGCCACCGGCGGCCGCAGCGCGCGTGCCGGACTCGATGTCCTCCTTGTGCTCCTGCCCGGGGGTGCGCAGGTGGACATGGGGATCGAAGAAGGCCGGCGTAAGCAGCAGGCGCCCGTGGCCTTCGATCAGCTCCTCTTCGCCGCGTGTCTGGAGCGTCCCGGGCTCGGCCAGCTCGACGATGGTGCCCGCTTGGAGGCGAACGTCGTGGAGAGCGTCGATCCTGGCGCGGGGATCGAGCACGCGGACATTTGCGAGCAGCAGCTCAGCGCTCGGCAGTGGGCCGCCGAGCAGGCGATCGATGGAGCTCATCCCAGCTGGCCGCCGCCCACCGGCGCGGGCTCGGCGGTTGTGGCCCGCGGGGGCGCAGTTGCGGTCTCGACGGCGCCCTCGCGACGGCCGGCCAGGAGCTCGTAAAGGACGGCCATGCGCACTACCACGCCGGCCTCGACCTGGGCGGTGATGACCGCCTGTGGCGAGTCGACTACCTCGCCGGAGAGCTCCACGCCGCGGTTGACGGGTCCGGGGTGCATGAGAATCTGGTGGGGCTTCAGGCGCTGGGCGTTGATCTGATACCAGGCGGCGTACTCGCGCATCGAGGGCACCCACATCTCGCTCATGCGCTCGTGCTGCATGCGCAGCGCGTAGACGATGTCGGCCGTGGGCAGCTCGTCGAGCGTGTAGCGAACCTCGCAGCCGAGATCCTCGATCCCGCGCGGGATCAGTGTGGGCGGGCCGGCGATGGTGACCTTGGCGCCCATCTTCTGGAAGGCCAGCACGTTGGAGCGCGCGACGCGCGAGTGCGCGACGTCGCC
>JASLDD010000117.1 GCA_030151725.1 Solirubrobacteraceae bacterium | reverse complement strand
AGCCGGGTTCCCCGATCTCGACCTGATCCTCGACGGCAACGGCGTGCGTGTGATCCTCGTCGGCAACACCGACATCAAAAAAGGGATCACCACATCCACGTTCGCCTCGATTCCCGACGTGCCGGTGTCGAGCTTCACGCTGAACCTGCCCATGGCTGAAAACTCGGTGCTCACGGCCTACGGCAATCTGTGCATCAAACCGCTGCTCATGCCCACCACGATCACCGCCCAGAGCGGCGCCGTGATCAAACAGAGCACCCGCATCGCCGTCAGCAACTGCGGCGTGCGCGTCCTCAGCCACCGCGTCGTCCACCACAAGCTGATCCTCAGAGTCAGGACGCTGGGCGGCGGCCTGCTGACCGTCAAGGGCAAGGGCCTTCACTCGAGCTCGCGGCGTGTCGGGCGCTCCTCAACCGTCAGGTTCGTCATCCCACTCACGCGCGGTGGGATCAAGACGCTGCACAAGCACCGCCACCGCGGTCTCAAGGTCAACGTCCGCGTCCTCTTCAACCCTTCCAAGAAGGGCGCACCCAGCTCGGCTGCCGAAGCAAGCGCCAAGTTCAAGCACTAGACCGCGGGGTGCGCAGCGTTGCTCTAGCGTTGCGCACCTCCACATGGCCCGCGCCCACCGAACGCCCCACCGCCTTTCCCGGCCTTTCCCGCTCGCGCTCCTGACGACGGCGGCACTCGTCGCATCGTCCTCCGCCCTCGGAGCCGGCGGCCCCGAAGTGAGCGCCTCGCTCTCCAGCTCTGAGCTGCCCTACGGCTCTCCGTTCGCGCTCAGCGGTCGCGCACTGGAAGGCGGCGCGCCCCTCGCAGGCGCCTCCGTGGCGCTGCAGGAAGACCCCTTCCCCTACGCCGGCTTCACGACCGTCGCGCAGGCGAGCAGCGCGCCCGATGGAAGCTTCTCCCTCCCTCTCCCGCGTGCCGATCGAAACGCGCGCCTGCGCGTGCTCGTGGGAGCCGCCGCCAGCCCGACTCTGACGCTGACCGTCGCTCCGCTCGCCGCCACCAACGCACGCAGCCTCGACGCCGGGCGTACCCTGCTGAGCATTCGCCTCACCCACACCGCACACGCCCCCAGCGCGCCCGTGCAGGTGTCCTGGTTCGTGGCGCCACGTGGGACTCACGCGTTTCGCCTGGCGGCCGTCAACCCCACTCGAGAGATCGCTCCCGGCGTCACCTATGCCGGCGCCGTGATCGACCCGCCGGCCACGCACTTCATCTATCGCATCTGCCTGACCCCGAGCTGGGAGCACGCCATGGGCGCCACCGCCAGTCCCACCCCCTGCCCACACGGCGCGCTCGAGTACGGCGGCGAAGGTCGCGGCACTCCCGCCACCCCCTACCCGTCAGCTAGTGCGATTGCAGCTGCCGGCAGCTTCCTCGCAGAACGCGCCGGGCGGACCTCGTTTGCCGTCGTGGACAGCACCGGCAGGCTGAGCGGGCTGCACCTGACCGAGCACTTCGAGACCGCGAGCGTGGTCAAGGTGATGATGCTCACGGCCTTCCTGCAATTGCGAAGCGCACAGCACCGCTCGCTCGACGCCGCCGACCGCGCGCTGCTCTATCCGATGATCCACATCTCCGACAACGAAGCCGCCTCAGCCGTGTACGACATCGTCGGCGAGTCCGCCGTCGCCCGGGTTGCCCGCGAATCCGACATGAGCGACTACGCGCCGGGCATCGGCTGGTGGGCCTTCGACCAGACCTCCGCGGCCGACCAGGCGCGCTTCTTCCTGGCCCTCCCCCATCTGATCCCCGCTCAGTTCTACGCCTATGCGCGCGGCCTGCTCGACGGCATCGAGCCATCGCAGAGCTGGGGAGCGCCACCCGTGGCCCGTGCGAAGGGCTGGCAGATCTTCTTCAAGACCGGCGCCCTGCCCTCGCAGGGTCTCTTCAACGAGGTCGCCCGCCTCGAGCGTCCCGGCGTCACCTTCACGCTCGCCGTCTTCACCGACGGCGACCCCTCCATGGCCTACGGCGAGCAGACAATCGAAGGAGTGGCCGCCAAGCTGCTCGACCACTCGCCATGAGCCTCACGTACGTCGAGCGCCCCAGCGCCGGCCCGGCCGCCGGGCTGCTCGTCCTACACCACGGCCGCGGCGCAGACGAGCACGACCTGCTCCCGCTGGCAGATGTGCTCGACCCGAAGCACCGCCTGCACGTCGTCAGCCTGCGCGCGCCGCTCTCCCCGACCGGCGCCGGCGGCTATCACTGGTATCTGGTACCGGAGGTCGGCCGTCCCGACCCCGTCACCTTCCAGACCGCTTTCGAGGCCCTCAGCGAGTTCCACGACGCGCTGTAGGAGCGAACGGGGATCGGCCCCGAGCGCACCGTCCTCGCCGGATTCTCGATGGGCGCCGTCATGAGCTACGCCCTCGGGCTGTCCCACGGGCGTCCCCTCCCCGCCGGGATCATGGCCTTCTCGGGGTTCATTCCCACAGTCGCCGGCTGGTCGCCCGATCTCACTGGACGATCCGGCCTTCGCGTGTTCATGGCACACGGAGAGCACGACCGCGTGATCGACGTCGCCTTCGCCCGGCGCGCCGCCGCCGAGTTGCGCGACGGTGGACTGCAGGTCGAGTATCAGGAGTCGCTCGCAAGCCATCACATCGATCCGCGCGGGATCCCCGTCGCGAGCGCATGGCTGAGCTCGACACTCGAGCTTCCCTCGTAGGGCGCCTGAGCAGCGACCGGGCGAAGGGCATATGGTTGACAGCAGCAGTCGCTAGGAGCCCTGGAGGAGGAGTCGTATGAGTCGGCGAGCAGCACTGGAGGTCATCGTCGTCGGTGCCGGCTTCGGGGGAATCGCGGCCGCGATCGAGCTGCGTCGGCATGGCATCGAGGGAGTCACGATCCTCGATCAGGCCTCCGATCTCGGCGGCACGTGGCTCTTCAACAGCTACCCGGGCGCCGCCTGCGACGTGCCCAGCCACCTCTACTCCTACTCCTATGCCCAGCGCCGGGACTGGGAGCGGCTGTGCTCGATGCAGCCCGAGATCCACTCCTACCTGCACGAGGTGGCGCGAGCCCACGGAATCGAGCCCCTGATTCGCACGAGCCGCACCGTCACCGCCTGCGCCTGGGATGAGCACACCTGCCGCTGGAGCGTGCAGACGACCGAGGGCGAGAGCTTCGAGGGCGACGCGCTGATCCTCGCCACCGGACAGCTCCACCAGCCCGCCCAGCCCAACGTCGTGGGCGCCGAGCGCTTCGCCGG
>JASLDD010000054.1 GCA_030151725.1 Solirubrobacteraceae bacterium | reverse complement strand
GCAAACCATCGGGCGGTCGCGGCCCAGGCGGGCCAAAGGATTCAAACCTCGGCTCAACGCCACAGACCGTCTGAGGCACGTGGATCAAGTGAGGCAAGGACGCCCAAACCGTGGCTGAGCGCAGACCGTCTAACGGCCGTGGACCAAGCGGGCCAAGGACGCAGGGAGCGAAATGTGCTTGAGCACACGAGCGACCGAGGACGCAGGATCCGCGCCGTGTCCACGTCCGTCAGAAGCTCAGAGGATGTAGACGGTGGTGTATACGACCAACCACATAATGTCGACGAAGTGCCAGTAGATGCCCGGCACCTCGACTCCTCGATGCTCCTCGGGCGTGTAGTGGCCGCGGAAGGAGCGGATGGTCACGAACAGCAGCAGCAGCAGGCCGATGAACACGTGCGCTCCGTGTAGGCCGGTCAGCGAGTAGAAGATCGTCTGCTGGGCGGCGTCCTGGGGCGCGAAGCCGATGTTGGCGTACTCGTTGATCTGGATGAAGAGGAAGGTGCACCCGAGCAGGAACGTGACGAGCATGCCTGCCTTCAGCCCAAAGCGGTTGCCGTTCTTGATCGAGGACTGGGCCCAGTGGATGGTGAACGAGGAGGACACGAGGATCGCTGTGTTGACCCCCGCGACCTGGACGGGCAACGTGGTGCCGTGAGCCGGCCAAGGATCGCCATTGGCTATCCGAATAAAAAAGTAGGCGGTGAAGAACGCCCCGAAGACCATGATCTCGGAGATGATGAAAAGCAACATCCCGAGCAGCGCCGGCTCCACCCGCGAACTGCGGTTGGCCGGCGGCGGGCCGTGATGCTCTCCTGCGCCCCCATGGGCTCCGTGCGCGATGCTGGCTGCCTCCATGGAGTCCTCGCTATGCGGCCGGCGCCGCGCTGTGGGTTGCTTGGGGATCGACGACCACGTGCTCGACGCGTGCGGAGGTCGCGCCGGCGACGCGCTCGATCAGATTGGAGCGCAGCCACCCGGAGCGCTCGCCCGGGAGCGTCGAGATGACCACGTCGTCGACCCGAAACAGCTCAAATGCGTTGATGGCTGCCGTGTAAGGGTCGGGGTCGCCGATCATGCCTGAGCTGAGCAGACCGGCGGCGTTGAGGCGGTCGAGCATCTTCGCCAGACGTGCCCGCGCCTCGACGGGGCCCTGTCCGCTGCCGTCGGCCTGGGGGACAACCGCGATGAACAGGTGATCGCCGGGGCGGGCGGCGATCGTCTGCAGGTGTTCCATGAGCTCTTCGCCGCTGGAGGTCTTGTTGGCGAGCACGAGTGTCACGTTGAACAGCAGACCCTCCTGCTCGAGGTCCACCACGACATGCTCCACGGGCAGACCCGATGCGTTCTCGATGCGCTCGATCAAATCGCGCCGCAGCCAGCCCGAGTGCTGGGCGGGGTGGGTGGAGATGATGATCGAGTCGGGACGGCGCACGGCGATGGCGTCCATCGTCGCCAGGAACGGATCCGCGTCGCCGACTTCGCCACTCGCCTCGATGCCCTCCGCCGAGACGGCTGAGAGCGCCAGATCGACGCGCACCTGCGCCGATTCGCGCACGGCCTCGTCGTAGATCACGAGGCCCGCCGAGGGCTTGCTCTGGGGTACGACCAGGCGAAAGCGGACGGCGTCTTCGGCCGTGTGCCTGCGAACGGCCTCGAGCAGTTTGGCGCCACCGAGGGTGCGGTTGGCCACCACGAGAACTTCCTTCACCGGAGGTGCCTCCTCATTGGCTCGGTGCTCTCACGACGCCCGCGCCGGCGCCCGCCACAGTGGGGGTGGGAGCGGGAGCGAAGATGCCATGGACGGCGCCCGGAACGCCGTACTCGTACGGACCGCCGACCACGGTGGGCAGGCGGTCGAAGTTGAAGATTGGCGGCGGCGAGGAGACCTGCCACTCGAGCGTCAGCGCGCGCCACGGATTGCCCGGCGCGCGTGGTCCTCCGCGCCAGCTGGTGACCATGTTGTAGACGAAAAGCAGCGTCGCCAGTCCGAGCCCAAAGCTCGCGATCGAGATGAACAGGTTGAGGTCGGCGAACTTGCTGGCGTAGGTGGCGACCCGTCGCGGCATGCCCTGCAGCCCCAGGACGTGCATGGGCCCGAACGTGAGGTTGACGAAGATGAACGTCGTCCAGAAATGCCACTTGCCGAGGCGCTCGTCGTACATTCGCCCGGTCATCTTCGGGAACCAGTAGTAGACGCCCGCGAAGATCGTCATCAGCGAGCCGCCGAAGAGCACGTAGTGGATGTGGGCCACGATGAAGTAGGTGGCGCTCACGTGGATGTCGAAGGGCACCATCGCGAGCATGATCCCGCTGATTCCACCCAGCGTGAACGTCGTGATGAAACCAAGCGCGAACAGCATCGCCGTATCCAGATGCAGCACGCCTCGCCACAGGGTGGCCAGCCAGGAGAAGATCTTGATGCCGGTCGGCACCGCGATGATCGCCGTCGTGATCGCCATCGGGATGCGGATCCAGTTGGCCATCCCCGATGTGAACATGTGGTGCGCCCAGACCGTGAAGCCGAGGCCGACGATCGCCAGCAGCGAGAAGGCCATCATGCGGTAGCCGAAGATCGGCTTGCGAGCCTTGACGGCGATGACTTCGCTGATGATCCCGAATCCGGGCAAGATCATGATGTAGACCGCCGGGTGCGAGTAGAACCAGAAGACGTGCTGATACATGAGCACGTCGCCGCCCTTGGCGGCGTTGAAGAAGTTGAAGCCCAGTGCGCGGTCGAGCAGCACGAAGAACTGCGACGCGGCGATGAACGGCGTGGCGATCACCACGAGCAGCGAGGTCGCGAAGTTCGCCCACACGAGCAGCGGCATGCGGAAGAAGCTCATGCCCGGCGCTCGCATCGTGATGATCGTGACCAGGAAGTTGAGCGCGGTCATGATCGAGGAGGCACCCGCGAACTGCACGCCGATCGAGAAGAACGTCTGCCCGATCGGGGCGTTGGTCGACAGCGGCG
>JASLDD010000030.1 GCA_030151725.1 Solirubrobacteraceae bacterium | reverse complement strand
CAGGTAGACAAAGCCGGAATGCTCGGAGAGCTTGCTCAGCACAGCGGCTTGGGTCTGTTTGAGCAGCGGCGCCAGGCGCTGTGCGGAGCCCAGAGGATCCTTGATCAGATAAGGGTCAGCGGCCAGATCGCGTGCCGGCTCAGAGACCGCGAGGTCGATGCCATTGCGGTCGGTGATCGCCCCGCGCTGAGCGGTGAGCGTTTCATTTGTCAGCTGCTGCCTGCTTGCAGCCTTGCGCAGGGTGCTCCCACGCACGACGCCCAAATAGGCCGTGCGCCCGGCCGCCAGGACCAGCAGGATGAAGAACAGCCCGAAGATCGTCCCGATGCGACGCTGGACGACAGCCACCGGCTATCCCCCCGCGGCCGCCTGAGTACCCCCGGCGGGCGAGGCTTGCGTGGCGGCGGGCGAGGAAGCTTCGCTGGGCGCAGTCGATTCGCTCGACGCCGCGGCTTCCCTGCCGGTCGGGCTCGATTCTGTCGTGGCGGAGCTGGGCGTCGTTGATGTGGGCGTGGTCGATTCAGCTGATGAGGTCGGTTCTGTGCTCGATGCGGTTTCACTCGACGACGATTCGCTGGAAGATGATTCGCTGGAGGAAGACTGACCGGCTGAGGATTCGCTGGATTCGCTCGCGGTGCTGGACGTAGATGTTTCGCTGCCTGGCGAGTGCAGCGGTTCCTTCAGGGCAGCAACCGCGTGGCGAGCATCGACGTGCGGACGAGCGGACAAGAAGCGCAGCGTGCCCGGCGTCACCAGCCGCATGCCCAGATGAGTCGCGGCGGCCTCCACGCGACCTCCGCCGGCCAGTTCTGAGTTTTCGATGCTGAGGGCAGCGTTCTCACGCTGGAGCAGCGCGCTGTGCTCGAGCGATCTCCCGATGGCGGCGTTGAGCTTGAGCAGACCGAGCTGAAGCGTCACGATCCCAATCAGGGCGAACGCGACCAGCGCGATCCAGGTCCGGCCGCGAATCAGGCGGTCGAGCAGACGATGGCTCGAGACACGCCCCAGGGCACCGATCGCCCCGAGCACCAGGCCTTGGTCTGCGCTCGCGCGTCGGCTCGGAGCAGGAGCCGCATTCGGGCGCACCGGTCCAGAGATGCGCCGCGGCCGGGGAGCGGTAGTGAGCGGACGTTTCGGCGCAACCGTCCGAGCGCGAACGGCCGGCGCGGCCGCAGCCGAAGGCGGCGGGCTCATGCGGGAATGTCCTCCGTCAACTTGCGGGCTGCGCGCAGTCGCGCCGAGGTGGCGCGCGGATTGCGGGCGATCTCCTCAGGCGATGGCACGATCGAGCGACGAGCAAGCAGCGCTGCCTGGGGCTCGCGGCC
Organism: Solirubrobacteraceae bacterium; assembly: GCA_030151725.1. Classification (GTDB taxonomy): domain Bacteria; phylum Actinomycetota; class Thermoleophilia; order Solirubrobacterales; family Solirubrobacteraceae; genus Palsa-744. The sequence goes on along the minus strand of JASLDD010000030.1, from coordinate 12,250 downwards.
ACAAACGCACACCGGCAGGTCGGGTGGGCAGACGCAGCCCTGGGCAAGATCGGCGAGAAAACGCTTCACGCGTCGATCCTCGAGCGAGTGAAACGAGATGCCCGCGAGCACGCCGCCCTCGCGCAGCAGACCCCAGGCGAGCGGCAGCGCGCGGTCGAGCTGGCCGAGCTCGTCGTTGACGGCAATCCGCAGCGCTTGGAAGGAGCGCTTTGCGGGGTGTCCGCCGGCGAAGCGAGCTGGAGCGGGAATCGCCGACTTGATCGTGTCCACGAGCTCGAGCGTCGTCTGGATCGGAGCCTGCATGCGCCGCCGCACGATCGCCCGGGCGATCGCGTTCGCATGGCGCTCCTCGCCGAAGTCGCGCAGGGTGTGCGCGAGGCGACGCTCGTCCCACTCCGCCACGATCTGGCTGGCATTGAGCTCCTGGGCGGGATCCATGCGCATGTCGAGCGGTGCCTCATACGAGTAGGAGAAGCCGCGCTCGCGGGTATCCACCTGCATCGAGGACATCCCCAGGTCGAAGTAGGCCATGTCGGCGCGCACGCCTTCCGCGGAGAGCAGCTCCAGAGCCTCGGCATAACTGGAGCGGATGAAGCGCACCGAGCAGGCCGTCTCGGCAGCAAGCGCGGCAAAGCGCTGTTCGGCCAGCGGATCGCGATCGATCGCCACCAGCGTACCGGTGGGTCCGAGCCGCTCGGCCAGCAGGCGTGCGTGCCCGCCGTCCCCGAACGTGCAATCGATCGCCGTCTGGCCCGGCTGCGGATCGAGCACCTCGAGCAGCTCGTCGGCGAGCACAGGCGTATGGGAGGACTGCGCAGAGCCACCTGGGTTACAGCCGCTCTGGGCGAGGGCACGACCGCCACGCCTGCTCGGACGAGATGCGTCGCCCGGGCCGCGGCGCCGGCGTGCCAGCTCGGGCGCGCGAACCTCTGCACGCTGCGCCTCCAGGCTCTCAAGCAGCGTCATCGACACGGGCGGTGACCTCCGCGACGCCGCTGAGCAGCGTCGATCGATGTTCGCTCCAAGCACTCCTGTCCCACAGCTCCAGACGATCCCCCACTCCGACCACAACGACCTCTTTGGCCAGCGCAGCGTGATCGCCGAGAAAGCTCGGGATCATCACGCGGCCCGCCGCGTCCAGGTCGGCGTCGTGGGAGCTGCCGTAGAAGAAGCGCTCGAGCTCGTTGAGTCGCGGCGAAAGCGGCGGCAGCTCGGCCAGCGCACGCCGCGTGTAGCGCTCGTACTCCTCCGGGCGCCAGACCCCGACGCAGGGCTTCAGGTCGATCGGCATCGCAAGGACCACTCCCTCCGAGAGGGCCGCTCGATAGCGGGCGGGCACCGTGAGGCGGTTCTTGGCGTCGAGCGTATGGTCGAAGGTGCCGCGGAAGGGGACCACTTTTGAAGCTCCCAAGCTTGATTACCGAGCCGAGGTGGAGGAGTGGGAGGAGCCCCTCCACCCCGGCTCGCTGTCGCGAACATATCCCACTTTCTCCCACAATGCAACTCAATATGCACATCTTCTCCCACTTTCCCCTCTCACCACCCTCCTGGCAGCCGAAACTTCCGATGCCAGCAGGGCTTTTGGGGATGTCGGAGTGGCCGCCGCGAGCGACCCGCAGGTGCAAGTCCGTCTGCACCCTCCACCGCTGCGACGGTTGTTGCAAAACGCTTGTCGCTTGCAGGATGTCCAGCACTGGGCATACGATCGGCTGGCCGCCCGAGCTTGACCACGCACGCTGAAAGGACATTCGTTGCCACTCCCCCACCACTCCGCCCACGGGCAACGTGCCAGGGCTCACACGCCGAGCTTCCTGGTGCTCCTTGTGGCCGGCCTCGCGCTCACGGGCGCGCTCGCCGGTTGCGGCTCGAGCTCCGCGCCCGGAAGCAACGCCGACCCTGCCACTGCAATTCCCGCCTCGACACCTCTGTTCGCGGGCGCAGTCGTACGCCCTAGCGGCTCGCTGGAGAGCGCCGCAAAGAGCGCCGGGACGGCCCTCACCCATCAGGCCGATCCGTACCTGCGCCTGCTCGGCGCCCTGCAGACGCCGGGTGCGCCGCAGCTGAGCTTCAAGCGCGACATCGCGCCGTGGCTGGGACCCAACGCGGGCGTCTACCTGAGCTCGCTGAGCTCCGCCGGCTCACTGCTCTCGCTGCTTGAGCAGGGACTCCTCGGCGGGGGCTCGAGTGCGGCGAGCTTTCCCTTCAGCGCCTCAGGCGCGCAGGGAGCGATCGTGCTCGACACGAGCGACTCGGCCAAGGCGCGCAGCTTCCTGAACGGACAGGCAAAGCATGCGGGCGCACACCCGACCAGCTACCGCGGGATCGCCTATCAGGTAACAGGGGGCGGGATCGCCTTTGCGCTCGTGAACCGTCTGGCTGTGATCGGCAGCGAATCGGGCGTGCACAGCGTGATCGACACAACCCACGACGGAGCCTCGCTGGCCCGATCGAGCGGGTACTCAAAGCTCCTCGCCAAGGCGCCCTCGGGTGCTCTGGCGCACGTCTACTCAAACCCAACCGGCCTGCAGGCGTCGGCGGGGTCGAGCGAAGGCGTCGCCGGCCTGTTGCAGCTGCTCGCCGGCTCGAGCGAGGCAAACGTCTCGCTGGTGCCGTCCTCCAGCTCGCTGACCCTCGACGCGGACACGCTCAGCACGAGTGCCACCGGCAGCGGCGGCCTTTTGTCGAGCGACCCCGCGGGCGCCAAGGCCCTGAGCGAACTGCCGGGCGAATCATGGCTCGCGATCGGCCTGGGCCATTTGAGCTCCAACCTCAAAGGGGACATCCAGGGACTGAGTGCGCTGAGCGCACTGGGAAGCACTCCAGGCGTCTCGAGCCCAGAAGAAGGCACGAACACCAGCACCCTCAGCGTCAAATCGCTGCTCAAGGCGATGATCGCGCCGCTGGGCGTACTCGCCGCGAGCGATGCTCAGGCCCAGCACGACTTCGCCAGCTGGATGGGCTCGGCAGGGATATTCGCCAGTGGAGCCAGCCTGCTCGAACTGAAGGCCGCCGTGGTAATCGAATCGAATGATCCCGCGCTCTCAAGCGCGGCCGTCGCCAAGCTGGCAACACAGTTGAAGAAAGTCGGCGGCTCGACCAGACCGGTGTCGCTGCCGGAAGCCGAAGCCGCAACAGGGGTGGCGCTGCCGGGGTTGCCTGTGATCCTCGACGTCGCCGCCGGCCGCGCTTCCGACGGACACAGCAAGTTCGTGCTCGGCTTCGGCGAAGCCTCGGTCCGGGCTGCTCTCAATCCACCGAGCACGATGTCGAGCGCTGAATCGCGCAGCGCCGCCTCGACGGCGCTCGGAGAAGGCATCCAGCCGACCCTGCTGTTCGACGTCCCCACGCTTTTGAGCCTGCTGGAAGGCGTCGGCCTCACCGAAGACCCGTCCATCTCCAAATTCGTTCCCTATCTGCGCGCACTCACGACCCTCGACGGTGGCGGACATGCGCTCGACTCGGAAGTGGAGCGCTTCCGGATGACGCTGAGGCTGGCGCAGAGCGGGGGCTAGATGAAGCGCTAGCCGGTCGGCTGGACGGTTAGCGCGCGATAGAAGACGGCCTGACCGCCACGTACGCGGTCCACCCCAAAGCGCGACAGCGTCGTTTCGCCGCTGGCCTGCATCGAGTAGCGACCGAGCACCGAAGGGCGATTCCTGGTTGCGAAGAAGCGGTCGATCACCGCCTGGCGATCGTTACCGTGGTCGCCCGCCGCGCGAATAGCGGCGAGTACCACGCTCATCGCCTCATATCCATACAGCGCATAGGGACCTGCTTCCCCGCCAAAGACTCGGCGGTAGTCATCCAGCACGCGCTGGGCGGAGCGCGGGTAGAGATTGGAGGCAAGGATTGGAGTGGTCAGATAGGTACTCGCCGCCGCGGAGCCGATTTTCGAGGTGAACGCTTCGCTGACCATCGAGCTCGTACCTAGCAGCAGCAGGTGCGGATCGGCGCTGTGCAGCGCGCGCCAAAGAGCCGCCACTCCCGGGCCGTCGCCGCCTGCCAGGAAGACGGCCTGAGCGCCGCTTTCCACGATCTTTTCGATCTCGCCCGTGTAGGTGGAGCCGGTGACGGTGGAGAGGCTGTCGTGCGCCGCGACCGCGATGCCCCCCTTGGTCGCATCGCCCGCCACGATGCTCGCGAGGGGTATCTCAAAGGGGTCTTCGTCGTCCAGCACGTACACCTTCTTCACGCCCAGCGAGCGCATCAGCTGGACCTGCGCTCCGGCCTGTACGATGTCGCTCGGAGCCAGGCGGCCGAAGGTTCGCTTGCCCCCCAGATAGAAGCGTTCAGGCTCGTCCTGACCCGCGTCGAGCGAAGAGGTCAGCCCGACGTAGGGGCTCGCGGGACTGACCTGGAGGATCCCTGCGGCGTTGATTAGCGGCAGCGACACAGCTGTGGCCGCCGAGCTGTAGTCGCCCAGATAGGCGATCGTGCTCGTGTCCTGAGCCGCCGTCTTGGCGTCAGTCGCGGTCACCTCCGGCGAGGACTGGCCGGTCGTCGGATTGGCATCGTCGAGCGATACGTAGCCGACCTTAAACGGCCCTACGTGGCTTCCGGCCTCGGACAGCGCGAGCTTCTCGCCGTTTACGATCTGCTGCGAGATACCCGCCGTCGGGCCCTGCAGCGGCAGGCTCGAGTAGATCGCCAGCTGATTCCCGACCGTTTCAGAACTCGATGCCGCTCCGGCGCATCCGGCGATCAACGGGACCGCAGCGATGAGAGCGGCTCGGCCCAGCCAGCGCGCGAGCACCGGGTTCTAGCTGCGGCGGCCGGGGAGGTAGCCGGAGAGGATCTTCAGCGAGGCTCCCACCAGGATGATGACCGTGGCGAGCAGAAACGCATCGAAGCCCTTGGCCCCCAGCGCCCACAGCACGACCCACACGACCAGCCCGGCGGTGACAGTAAGAATGAATCCCATGCGCGCGGAATCCTAGCGAGCCTGGAGAAGTCCCGCCGCCAGTTCGCCGACAAGCGCCCCCACGGCACCCGCGGGATCCTGCGCCTCGTCTGCCGCTCGGACCAGCCTGGTGCCCACAATCACGCCGTCGGCGCCCGCCTCTGCGGCCTGACGTGCCTGCTCGGGAGTGGCAATGCCGAAGCCGAGTGCGACGGGGACCTGCGTGCTCGCCTTGGCCTGAGCAACGACCTCGGCAAAGCGATCGCCGAGGGAGCTGCGCTCCCCAGTTGTGCCAACCACGGAGACCGTGTAGAGAAAGCCGCGCGCCTGCGCGCCGATCGCCGCCATCCGCTCGGGCGTGGTGGTTGGCGCGAGGAGCGGCACGAGCGCCAGGCCGAGGCGGTCGCATGCTTCCAGCACCTCCGGAGCCTCACCCAGCGGCAGGTCGGGCACGATCAGCCCGCAGGCTCCCGTCCGCGCCAAGCGCTCGAGGAATGCGTCGACCCCGGGAGCGAACACCATATTGGCGTAGCACATCAAAACCACCGGAACGCTCGCAGCCAAGCTCCTTGCAACCTCGAGCACACCCGCCACGTTCGCCCCCGCGGCGAGCGCCTGCGTGCCTGCGGCATGGATCACGGGGCCGTCGGCGAGCGGGTCGGAGTAGGGCACTCCGAGCTCGATCACGTCTGCCCCGGCCTGCACGCATGCTTCGCCGATGCGCGCCGACTGATCGAGCGTGGGGAACCCAGCCATCACATAGGGCATCAGCGCGGCGCGCTTGTCGGTATTGCGAAACGCCTCCGCGATCCGCTGCGCTCCGGTCATCTCGCGCGTGCTCACGCCTCGGCGCCCGCCAGCACCTCGGCCAGGTCCTTATCGCCACGACCCGACAGGCACACGAGGTCGAGATCGCCATCGTCCTGGGCGAGCACCCATGCGAGAGCATGGGCTGTCTCGAGCGCCGGGATGATGCCCTCCAGGCGCGCCACCTCACGAAATGCCTCCAGAGCGTCGCTATCGGTGACAGCGACATAGCGCGCGCGACCGCTGTCGCGGAGGTGGGCGTGCTCGGGACCGGCCCCCGGGTAATCCAAGCCTGCGGAAATCGAGTGCGCCTGCACAATCTGGCCCTCCTCGTCCTGCATCACCGCCGAGCGCGACCCGTGCAGGATCCCAGGCCGTCCGCCCACCGTCAGCGGTGCACCATGGCGGGGAGTCTCAATCCCCTCCCCCCCTGCCTCCACGCCGATCAACTCGACCTCGGCGTCGGGGATGAATGCGGCGAAGATGCCCATCGCGTTCGAGCCGCCACCCACGCATGCCACAACCCGTCTCGGCAGCCGTCCCTCGCGCTCAAGCATCTGCGCGCGCGCCTCATCGCCGATGATCCGCTGCAGGTCGCGCACGAGCGCCGGGTAGGGCGCCGGACCGACAACCGATCCGATCACATAGTGGGTGTCCTGCACGTTGGTCACCCAGTCGCGGATTGCAGCAGAGGTGGCCTCCTTCAAGGTCTTGGCGCCGGCGTCGACCGGCTTGACGGTGGCACCGAGCAGTTCCATGCGCTGCACGTTCGGTCGTTGGCGATGAGTGTCCTGGACCCCCATGTAGATCACGCACTCCATGCCGAACAGCGCACAGACGGTGGCCGTTGCCACCCCGTGCTGGCCGGCCCCGGTCTCGGCGATGATGCGCCGCTTGCCCATCCGCTTTGCCAGCAACACCTGGCCGAGAGCGTTGTTGAGCTTGTGCGAGCCGGTGTGGTTGAGGTCCTCGCGCTTGAGGTACACGCTGCGCCCGACCCGCTCAGAGAGCCTGCGCGCGCGGTAGAGGGGCGTGGGTCGCCCGCCGAAGTCGCACAGCAGGCCATCGAGCTCGGCGCGGTACGCAGGGTCCACGCGCGCTTGGCGCCAGGCGCGCTCGAGCTCCTCGAGCGCCGGCATCAGCGTCTCCGGGACGAACTGACCGCCGTAGGGCCCAAAGCGATGCTCGAGCGGGCGCTGCTCGATGCCCGCGCTCACGCGGGCTCGCCGATCGGGGCCGGCACGTCCGCTGCGTCGTGCTGGGTGTCCTCGATGGCCTCCTCGCCGTGATGAGTAGAGGCATGTTCGATGGTCCCGCGTACGGCGTCGAAGAGCGCACGCATCTTTACCGGGTCCTTGTGGCCGGGCGCCGACTCGGTGCCACTTGCGCTGTCTACGGCATATGGGTTGGTTACGGAGATCGCCTCGGCCACATTCTCGCCTGTGAGCCCGCCGCTGAGGATCAGCGGTACGTTGGAGCGACGGGCTTGCAGCAGCCCCCAGTCGAACGTCTCGCCGGTCCCTCCGCGCATGCCCTGCCGCGCCACGGCGCGCGAGCGCGCATCCAGCAGATGGAATTCCACGTGAAAGCGCTCCAGGTCCCTGATGTCGCCGGAGCCGGAGACCTGGGCGGCCTTGATCACACGCGCACCCGTCCGTCGCCGAACCTCAGCGCAGAACGACGGACCCTCGTCGCCGTGGAGCTGCACCATCGTCAGGCCCAACTCCTCGCTGTCGTGGACGATCGTCTCCAGGGGAGCGTTGACGAACACGCCGCAGAGCTCCACCCGCCGTCGCATCGCGGTGACGATCTCAAGCGCCTGGGCGGTCGAGCACCGGCGGGGGCTGTCCGCAAAGAAGATCATCCCCAGAGCCCACGCCCCAAGTCCGACGGCAAGCTCTGCGTCGGCGAGATTGGTGAGGCCGCAGACCTTGACCTTGGTGTGGGGCTCCTGCGGCGGGAGCTGCACTGGGCTTGCCGAGGTCTCGCTTGGCTGTGGCAGAGTCGTCATCGCCCACAACGGTAGCGGGCGCCGCGCCTTTACAGCCGCTGTCAGCCTTCAGGCGTGTTGGGGTTGGGCACCGAGTTGGGGCGCGTTCCAAGCGTCACAGACACGTTCTTTTTTTCATAGCCGCCGCTCCCAGTAGCTCGCATGAGGCTGACCGTAACAGTCTGGCCGGGTTTCTTGGCTGAGATGTCGTTGGCGAGGTCTTCAGAGCTCGCCACGGCCTTGCCGTCGATGGCGGTGATGATGTCGCCACCGACTGCGATCTGACCGCTTTCGGTGTTCGATGTGACCGACCCGCCGCGAATGCCGGCTTTGGCCGCGGCTGTGCCTTTCTGAACGCTCTGGACGAGAGCGCCGCTTTTCACCGGCAGGTTGAGGGCCGAGAGCGATCCGTCGATCGTGAGCGAGGTCAGGCCGAGGTAGGCCCCGCGGACGGTGCCGCCTTTCTCCAGCTGAGAGATCTCCGACTTGGCGGTGTTGATGGGAACGGCAAACCCGATTCCGACGCTGCCGCCGCCGGTGCCGCCGGTCTCGATCTGGGAGTTGATGCCGATGACCTGACCCGCTGCATTGAGCAGTGGACCGCCCGAGTTGCCCGGGTTGATCGGGGCATCGGTTTGGAGCACGTTGTCGATCGTGAAGCCGTTGGGGGCTGTGATCTGGCGCTGGAGCGCAGAGATCACACCCGTGGTGAGCGTCCGTTCGAGGTCAAACGGGTTGCCGATCGCGTACACAGGGTCGCCGACCGTGGCTGAGCTCGAGTCACCGAGCGTGAGCGGATGGAGCGTGAGGCCGTCGGTCGGGATTTTGAGTACGGCGAGGTCGTTGGAGGGGTCCTTGCCGACAACCTGCGCTTCTACGGCCTTGCCTTTTTCAAAGCTCACCGTGACCTTGATCGCGTTCTCGACCACGTGGTAGTTAGTCAAGATGGTGCCGTTTGCGGAGATCACGATGCCCGATCCCGTGGCCGAGCCCTGGCGCTGGGTTTCGCCGCCGAAGAGGTTGAACGGCGATTCTGATTTCTGCACGATCGTGGAGGTCACAAATGCAACTCCGGGCGCATCGCGGACGTAGACTTCGTGCGGCGTCAACCCTTTGGTGATCTGAGACGCGTTAGAGGGAGCTGCAGGAGCGGCCTGGACCGTGGTCACGGTCGTCTGGCTGCCGGAGCCGAGATCGCCTGCCGCTGCGATTACGGCCACGACGACACCCCCGCCAATCAGGGCGGACACAAATGGGATGGCGAACATGCGTTTCATCGGAAGTGAGGATGAGCGACCGGTGTGAAGGAGATCTAAATCTCTCCCACGAGATATCTAAAGAATGTCAGAAGGATGTCAGCTTCCGGAGCGCGGCGGCAGGATCGGCGGCTCGCATCAGCGTCTCGCCTACCAGCACCGCGGAAACACCACGGCTGTGCAGGCGTGCCAGCTGCTCCGGCCTGGCGATCCCGGACTCCGACACCACGAGAACGCCCGGCGGCACATCGTCCATGAGACGCTCAGTTCGCTCCAGGTCCACGCTGAAGTCCCTGAGATCACGGTTATTGATTCCGACGATGTCCGCGCCGAGCTCGACTGCCCGCTCCAGCTCAGCACGGTCGTGCACCTCCACGAGGACGTCCAGCCCGAGCTCGACCGTTGCGGCATGCAGCGCGACGAGCTGTTCCTGTTCGAGCGCGGCGACGATCAGCAAAACGGCATCCGCCCCGGCCGCAAATGCCTCGTGCAGTTGGTAGGGGTCGACGATGAAGTCCTTGCGCAGCAGCGGCAGATCGCAGGCCGCCCGTGCTGCGCGGAGGTCCTCCAACGAGCCTTCGAAGTTGGGTCCCTCGGTGAGGATCGAAAGTGCTGCGGCACCCCCCTGCTCGTAGGCAGCTACGGTCTCCACCAGCGAGGGCCGCTGGCGTAGGGAGCCGGCGGAGGGAGAGCGGCGCTTGAACTCTGCGATGACCGCGATCCCCTGACCGCTCAGCGAGGCTCTGAAGCGACGATCGCGGGCAGAGCTGGCACCCGACTGAGCGACCAACGATCCGACCGGTGTCTCGAGCTTGCGCCGCTCAACCTCCGCACGCGTTTCGCCCACGATCCGATCGAGGACGGTGCCCGCTCCTGTGCTCATCGTGGGGCCCGCACTGGCGCAAGCCTTTGACTCGCTGCCACGTAGCGCTCGAGCGCATCCGCCGCACTACCGTCGGCGAGGGCGGTGCGCGCGGCCTCGACCCCCTGGGCGATCGCGTCGACCGCTCCAGCGGCGTAGATGGCGGCGCCTGCGTTGATCAGCGCAAGTGCCTGTCCGGGCGCCTGCTCGGAGGAGGAACCTTCGAGGATCGCGCGCGTCACGGCGGCGTTCTGCTCGGGGGTGCCTCCCCGCGGCTCGGTCGTGGTGGAGCCCTGCGAGTCGATGCCGACATCGTCGGGCGTGATCACATAGCTGGTGATCTCGCTGCCGTTGACCTCGGCCACGCGGGTGGGAGCGCTCGCGGAAACCTCGTCCAGGCCGTCCTCGCCGGCGACGACCAGCGCCCGGTCGACTCCCAGAATCGCCAGCGCGCCGGCGATCGTGTCGAGAAAGGTGGCATCCGAGACGCCAATCAGCTGGCGGCTTGCGCCGGCTGGGTTCGTCAGTGGTCCGAGCAGGTTGAAGATGGTCCTGACGGCCAGCTCACGGCGAGCAGGGATCACGAAGCGGGTGGCCTGATGGTGGGCCGGCGCGAACATGAACCCGAAGCCTGCCTGCTCGATGCAGAGCGCCACCTCGGCCGGGGCGAGGTCAATGCGCGCCCCGAGCGCCTCCAGCAGGTCGGCTGAGCCCGATTTGCTGGTTGCCGAGCGGTTGCCGTGCTTGGCCACCGCGCACCCGGCGCCGGCCGCAATCAGGGCAGCTGTGGTGGAGACGTTGAACGAGCTGCGCCCGCCGCCGGTGCCGGCGGTGTCGAGCAGGTCGTGGCGCTCGGTGGGCACGTGAGCGGCGAGAGCGCGCATGGTGCGCGCCAGGCCGGCCAGCTCTTGGACCGTCTCCCCCTTGGTCCTCAGGGCGATCAGGAAGGCCGCGATCTGCGTCTCTGAAACCTCGCCCCGCATGATCTCGTCAAGCACCTCCGCGGTCTGCTCGGCGCTGAGATCGATACGCGAGGCGAGCGCATCGACGGCGCCCGTGAGAATCGGGTTGGGCATCAGATCTCGAGGAAGTTGCCCAGCAGCTCGTGTCCCTGCTCAGTAAGGACCGACTCTGGGTGAAACTGCACGCCCTCGGCCGGAAGCTCGCGATGGCGTACGCCCATCAGTAGGCCGCCGCCGCGAGCGGACTCCTCCAGACAGTCGGGCAGATCCGCATCGACCACCAGCGAGTGGTAGCGCCCCACCTTCAACGGCGAGCTGAGGCCGCGGAAGATGGTGCGTCCGTCGTGCTCGATGGTCGTCGCCTTGCCGTGCACGGGCGGATTGAGCTTCACACGACCTCCGAACGCCTGCGCGAGCGCCTGGTGCCCAAGGCAGACGCCGAGCGTGGGAATGCCCGCTTCGGGCAGTCGCCGCACCAACTCCAGCGTGATTCCGGCGTCGTCGGGCGTGCATGGCCCCGGGGAGACGACACAGCGCTCATAGCCTCGCTCCAGGAGCTCGGAGACGGTGGCGCGATCGTTGCGCACGGTCTCCACCTCGGCGCCCAGCTCCCCCAGGTACTGCACGAGGTTGTAGGTGAACGAGTCGTAGTTGTCGAGGACGAGGACCCTCATGACCACTCCGGCTGCTCACAGGCGAGCGCTATCGCACGCATTGCCGCCTGGGCCTTGGCGGCAGACTCGAGGTACTCGTAGTCCGGTTTGGCATCGGCGACCGTGCCGCCGCCGGCCTGCACATGAGCTTCGCCGTCCTTGACGACGACGGTGCGGATATGGATCGCGGTGTCGAGATCGCCCGCGTAGCTGAGATAGCCGATGGCCCCGCCATAGCCGCCGCGCTTGACCGGCTCCAGCTCGTCGATGATCTGCATGGCCCGCACCTTGGGTGCCCCCGAGAGGGTGCCCGCAGGCAGCACCGAGCGCAGCGCATCCATCGCCCCGACTCCCTCGCGCAGCGTCCCCGAGACCGAGGAGACGATGTGCATGACGTGGCTGTAGAGCTCGATCTCCATCAGCTCGTCGACGATCACGCTGCCGTACTCGCACACGCGTCCGAGATCGTTGCGCCCGAGGTCGACGAGCATCACGTGCTCGGCCAGCTCCTTCTCGTCGGCGAGCAGCTCCGCTTCGATCCGACGGTCCTCCTCGGTGCTGGCCCCGCGCGGGCGCGTGCCGGCGATCGGCTTGGTCGAGACACGGCGTCCGTTGACGGTGAGCAACGGCTCGGGGCTCGCACCGGCGACCTGGAAGTCGCCGAAGTCGAGGAAGTACATGTAGGGGCTGGGATTGACAGCCCTCAGCCCCCTGTAGATCGAGAACGCCTCAATGGGCACCTTCGCCGACCAGCGCTGTGAGGGGACCACCTGAAAGGCGTCGCCGGCATAGATGTACTCGACGATCCGCTCCACCATCC
>JASLDD010000237.1 GCA_030151725.1 Solirubrobacteraceae bacterium | reverse complement strand
ATCATGTAGCCGAAGGCATAGGGCACCGCCTCGCGCAAGTCACACCATGCGGCGAAGATGCCGGATATGGCACCCGTGCCCTGCGCCTCCGCGAAGTAGGCGCCCTCAATGCCGCATGTGCCCAAGCCCGTGAAGAACGCGAGCCCCCAGATCACAAGCGTGGACGAGACGATCAACAGGCCCGCCTGGCGCAGGGTCTCGCCGAAGAAGCGAAACACGCGCAGGCCGTAGACCTCGCTCATCACACGCCCCATGAACCCACCGATGTCCCCAGCTGAGGCAAACCATTCGCGCGGGATTGCCAGCAGCTCGCCCATCACTTGATGACAAGTAGCGAGGGGTGCGTGCCGAGCAGCGTCTGCATGAAGACGTAGTTGAACGCGGTGATAGCCAGCAGCGATGTGACGACCGCCTGGTTGACCGCACGCCCCACGCCCTCGGCGCCTCCCGATGCGGTCATGCCCTTGTAGCAGCAGACGATCGCGATGATCGCCCCGAAGATGGTCGTCTTGAGCACCGAGCCCCATAGGTCGGTGGTTGTGGCATTGGCGAACAGAGTGGTCCAGAACGGACCCAGCGGCTGACCGCTGACGACCTCCGCCAGCATGCCGCCAAACAGACCGAACAGCACCGCATAAATATTGAAAAGGCCAGTTACGGCCATCAGCGCGAGAAAGCGCGGCACCACGAGGTTCTTGACGGTGTCGACCCCCAGCACCTGCAGGGCATCGAGCTCCTCACGGACCTTGCGCGCGCCGAGATCGGCCGTGATCGCCGTGCCGGCGACGCCTGCGAGCACGATCGAGGTGATTAGCGGACCGATTTCGCGTATGGCGGCGAGCACGAAGAAACCGCCCAGCCGATCAAGCGCGCCGATCAGCGACAGGATGTTGGCGGCCTGCAAGCCTGCGGCGCCGTAGTTGATCGAGACGGTTGAGAGCAACAACGGAAGCCAGCACAGGCGTAGGGCAAATAGGAACTGGGAGACCAACTCCCCGCCATAGGGGTACGGCGGAAAGATCGCCGAGCGGATCGTCCTGCCGGTGAGCAAGACGATGTCCCCCACTTCCTCAAACACACTGCGGGTCGGCAGGAGCATACGGTCGGCCACCCGGCGAGCGTCGGCGGCGGACTGTCCAAGCACGCCCGCGGGGTGCTCGGCCGAATGTGAAAGTCGTTGGCTCCCTCGATCCTCCCCGCCCATTCTTCTAGTGTACTAGTTGACCGGCACACTGTAAATCTCCGCTACAAGCCGCTACCGTTTGGATATGAGCGGAAAGCCAACTGACAAGCCGCCCATACGCGAGCACCCCGCCTTCGAACGTATGGTCGTCGACCGCGACGCCGAGGTGCCAATCGGCGTTCAGCTCGCATGGTCATTGCGCTCACGAATCGGCGAGGGCCAGCTCACGGCAGGCGAGCGCCTCCCGGGGCTGCGCGACCTGGCCGAAGCCAGCGGCGTGAACGTAAACACGGTGCGTGCCGTCTACCAGCGCCTCGAGCAGGAGGGGCTGATCGAAAGCCAGCAGGGGAGCGGCACCTTCGTGGCGGCCACCTCCCGGCGCTCCTCACCTGCCGGCAAGATCGCCGCGGGAGCGGCACGCGAGGCCTACGAGACCGGTGTGGACCCGCGCGAGGTAGCCGCGGCGCTGTACGTGGCGGGCGAGCCGTCTAGCGTCGATGACAGCGCCGCTGAGCAACGGCGGGCGTTGCGCGCCCAGATAGCGGCGCTCGAGCGCACGCTGGCGGAGATGGAGGCCACCTACCCCGGCCTCGTACCCGCGCCCGGTGGCAGCGGCGGCATCGGCCCAGCACTGTTGAGCGCGACAGAGCTCGAGCACGTGCGCGCCGGCCTGGTCAGGCGCCTTGCGGCCCTGCAGACGGAGATCGACGCCCAGCTCGGCGTTTCGGTCGCAGACGATCTCCCGGCTCCCGAGCAGGCGAGCGTCCCCGCGCAGTCAAAGCGCAAGCGCTCGGCCCGGCCGCGCAGCACCACGCGCCCGGCGCCCGCCGGCACTTGAGTCATCCATCTGTGCACTGCCCGGTGCTCACCTCTACGCTCGCACGAGCGCGCTGCTCGGCTTCACCGAGCACGCTTGCCACCGTCGCATTGGCCACGCCATAGCCGCCGCGAGGGTGTCCGCCAACTGTCGATGCGAAGACCGTGGTCAGCACGCGCCCGTCCACGTCCACCATCGCGCCACCCGAGTTGCCGGGCCTCACAAGGCCGCGCAGAGGCGTCAGCACTCGCGACACGGGGCCCTGTCCGTAAGCGTCCTGGGTGATCACGCTCTGCGTGCGCCCAATCCTGCCCGGCTGCACATCGAAGGGCCCATTCTCCGGATAGCCGAGGATCGCGCCGGCGGTGCCCGAGGCGGGATCGCCGAGGAGGCTCAGCGACGGTAGGCCGAGGCCGGGCACGCGCAGAATGGCCACATCGTCTCTGGGATCGAATGCGACGGGCTGTGCGTCCAGGCCGGGGGAGCGCCCTGCGATCTCAACAGTGGTGTCCTGCTCGCCGGCCACGACGTGGGCGTTCGTCACCACCATGTCAGGCGCGGCAACCCAGCCGGAGCCCTCGATCGCCAGACCGCAGGCGGTGCCATCCACGCGCACGACGCTGCGGGCGGCGGCTTTGACGCCCGGGGTGCGCGCGATCGCCGGTTCGGGCGCGGCGACGTCGGGTGAGGGACCGGTGATCGACGGCAGCGGATCCAGGCGGGCAAGCGCATTGAGAACCGAGCCGGACGGCGGCAGCACCTGGTTGAGTCGGCGCAGGATCGCCGAACGCTGGATGTCAGCCCGCAGCTGCGGCTGCCCAGGCGTCTGGCCTGCGACGGCAGCCATGATCCACACGATCCCCAGCGCAAGCGCCGCGCCAAGGGCAGCGCCGAGCAGGCCATCGAGCAGGCCCATCCCCGGCACGATCAGCGTGCGGCGCAACCTGAATCCCAACCCCTCCAGGCCGCTCGCCAAAATCGCCCCCCCGAGCAGCGCGCCCACCAGCCCGAACGCCGGTGCATATGGCGAGGAGGAGCCCTGGGGAAGCAGAAGAGGACCCAGGCGCGTTCCGAGGAATGCACCAATTGCGAATCCCCCAAACGAGAGCACGCCAACGATGAAGCCCTGCCGGAATCCGAAAACGGCGAGGATGACCGCGAACGCGACAATGATCCAGTCCAGCTGTGTCACCTGCCATGTTGTACAAGTTCCTTGACTGAGCGTCGCAACCAGCGGCTGAATCGAGCCCGACCCGTGCTGGCACTGGCCGCGGTCGCTTTTGCGGTGGGTGCGATCGTGGGCGCCCAACACGGCAGCTCAGCAACGACCACGCTGGCCGATCGGTTCGTGAGCGCCTGGACTCGCGGCGACTACGCGACCATGTATGAGGACATCGATCCCGTATCTCGGCGCGCCAATTCCGCCAGCGCATTCGCGGACACCTATCAGCAGGCCCTGCGCACGGCGACAGCAACGCACATGAAGATCGTTGGCAAGGCACACATGTCGGAAAAGCAGGTGAGCATCCCTGTGCGAGTGACGACGCGACTGTTTGGCACGTTGTCCCTCGAATTCACGCTGCCCGTAGCCGAAGTCGCAGAAGGAGGCCCACTCGTCCAGTGGTCGCGCTCGCTGACCTTCCCGGGACTGCGCAGCGGCGAGCAACTAACGCGCCGCATGAGCCTGCCGCGGCGGGCCACCATCTTGGCCCGCGACGGTAGCGTGCTGGCTGAAACCCCACCCCATACCTCCGACACGGAAGGCACCCGCAGCTCGCCTCTCGGCGAAGCCGCCCACGCTGTGATCGGAACCGTGGGACCGATCCCCGCCTCGCGCCTCAGCGCACTGGAAGCCGAAGGCGTCCCGGCGGATGCAATCGTGGGATCCAGCGGCCTGGAGCGAGCGCTCGATGACCGCCTGCGCGGCCGCCCCGGGGGCGAGCTGCTGGCGGGGACCCGTCTGCTCGCCTACTCGCCCCCACGCCCCGCCCCTGCCGTCCATACGACCGTCTCCCCCGCCATCCAGAGCGCCGCCGTAAGCGCGCTGGGAGGACAGCTGGGAGGCATCGTGGTGCTGAAGCCCTCCAACGGGGAGATCCTGGCGGTCGCCGGCATCGGCCTCGACGGGCTGCAACCACCTGGGTCGACGTTCAAGATGATCACCCTGACGGGCGTGCTCGAGGCGCACATCGCCACCCCGCACACGGTCTTCCCCTACGCCACATCGGCCATGCTCGACGGGGTCAAGCTCAGCAACGCCAACGGCGAGGACTGCGGTGGCTCCCTCGAACTGGCCTTCGCAGTGTCTTGCAACTCGGTGTTCACGCCCCTAGGGGTCAAGCTGGGCTCCCAGCGCCTCGTGAGCACCGCCGAACAGTTCGGCTTCAACCATGAAACAGGCGTGCCGGGCGCCGCCGAGAGCACGCTCCCAGCGGCCTCTGAGATCCAGGGTGAACTGGACATCGGCTCCACCGCCATCGGCCAGGGTCAGGTCCTCGCCACGCCGCTGCAGATGGCCCTGGTGGCCGCCACGGTGGCCGACGGCGGCCGGCGACCCCATCCCTCCTTCGTGCCCGTCGCCGCGCCCAGCACCGGCACACGCGTGATGAGCGCATCGGTCGCCCGTACGGTCCGCCGACTGATGATCGGCGTGGTGCGTCTCGGCACCGGCACCTCGGCGGCGATCCCCGGCGTCACCGTGGCCGGGAAGACCGGCACAGCGGAACTGAAGAGCGCCTGCAAGCCCCCTGAAGAAGCCGGCAAGGAAGAATCCGAAGAAGGCCACGAACCGGCCAAGGACGAATGCCATTCGAGCGAAAGCGAAGCCAGCAACACCGATGCCTGGTTCGCAGCATTCGCACCCGCGCTAAAACCGCGGGTGGCCGTGTGCGTGCTACTCGTCGAAGACGGCGCAGGCGGCGCCACCGCAGCGCCCGTCGCAAGGCAGGTGCTCGAAGCGGCGCTGCACTCCGGCGCTTAGAACAACGGCTCGCTAAACGTCGAGCTCGGCGGAGGCCGTCTCGGACGGGTCCGTCGGATCCACGATCTTCAGCTCGAGCGGCCGGTTGTCCAGCGAGACGGTCCTGATCTTGTAAAGCAGTAGCGCTCCTTGGGAGGGACCGAGATCCGCCGTGGCATCGGGGATCGGCAGCTGGCCTTTGGCCGGAACCAGACTCGGCCGGTAGGCGTATGGGTTGACCTGGTTTGGCACAATCGGGATGTAGGCATTTCCCTGCGTGTCTGTGATCGTCAATTCGTTGGCCGACTCGATCGGCGTAGAGGTGTCGTTGTAGACCTGCACGAACACCGCAAACCACTCCTGTCCCGGTTCGAGCTTGCTTTCAGCGGCGCTCAAGCCCTGCAGGTAGGACGCATCCTCGCTGTTGGTGGGATTGAGCTCACGGGAAAGCTGAACCTCGTATTTCAGCGGACCCACATCAAGATAGGGGGCGTTCTGGCCTGACTCGCCGGCATAGGTGCCGGTGGTGACCTTGGTGTGCGAGTCGCCACATGCACCGAGCACGAGCACGGCGAAGAGGGCGAGCACGACGAGCGGGAGCTTGCGCAGGCGGCTGGACATGCGACGCGGCAGTCTATCCGCCGGCGACCGTGACGCGCTGCCCGCGGTCCTCGGCGCGCACGCCGCCGGCCATCTCTTGCTCGAGAATGGAGCGCAGACGGTGCATTGCACGCCTGTTGTTGCGCCTCAACCACGCTTTTGCCCCGAGTCCCTCCATCAGACGATCGGAGAGCGTCACTGGGATCGTCTCGAGCGTAAAGCGCACGCGTGTGGCGCCCCCCTCAGCCGGTGCCAGGTCGTATACGCCGAGCGTGCGGATTCGGTTGTTCTTGCCCGTACGCCCGACCTCCACGATGCGATGCGGGCGCTGCACCTCCGAGAAGGTGACATCGGCCCAGCTGAAGCGGTTGCCGGGCGCCTTGACGCGAAAACGAGCCCCCGCCCCTCGCCCCACCGAGTCGATTCTCGTCAAGTGCCAGTCCACGAGATAGTGGTCTGTGAACTCTGGATGGTTGGCGAGATCCTCGAGGTAGTCGAACACGCGCTCCCGAGGAGCGGATACGACTATCGAGACGGTCATGGGGTTCACGCGAGGGCAAGTCTATTAGCCCGCCGAGCGCAGGCGCTGTCTAAGCGGCGCGGGCGGTCAGGCGCACGGCGTGCCCATGCTCGCAGTGGCGAACGATCTCGCTCGTCATGGGGGCCTCGCGGTGGCGCGGGCGACACAGCTCGCAGACCACACGGTGGGAACGTCCGCCATAAAGGTGCACGTGCTCGCCCGTCAGGGGCGTGCGTCCGCAATCGACGCAGCGACTCCTATCGGCCTCGAGCGCACCGAGGCTGCGCCTGAGCAACACACGCTCGAGTTGCTCCACGTGGGTGATGACCGATGACACGATGGCACCTGTTTTCGCCGCGGCCGCATCGGCTCCTGCCTTGGGTCGGTGCCTGCAATGCGGGCGTCGTTTACGGAGCGGATGTACGGGTAGATACGGATGGTATGCGGGGAGCCAGGGAGTAAGACATATTTTGCTATCTGGAATCCAAAGTCCACATTGACAAGCTTGTTATGATCGTCACGAGTTCCCCCGGCAAGGGAGCGCCCCCTTGACAGAAGTCGTGAGAGAGAGGGAGGACATTTATGAACTCAGTCACCTCGAGCACCTCGGGTACGTTCCTCGGCGCGGGCTCTTTCCGCTGCCGTGGATGTGGCTACACCCTGACGCTTGCATCGTCCGATGAGCTGACAGCGTGCCCGAGCTGTGGCAGCACGGACTTTGTGCGAGCGTCGCTGTTCGGCACCGAGCGCATACCCACTCGACTGAGCGACGAGCACTCAGACGGGATGCTGGTCGAGCCCGCGGCGTCCGATTGGGATGCCCAACTGGCAAAGGCCCGCAAGCAGCTCACGCAACCCGGGGAGTATCTCTGCTATGAGGAACGCGGCGAACTGCGCACGGTTGCGCTGACTCGCGAGTGGACGCGCATCGGGCGCAGCCTGGCCGCGGATGTGCGCTTCGACGACCCCACCGTCTCGCGTCGCCACGCGCTCATCGTGCGCCAGCCAGACGGCGTTCGACTGCTGGATGACCGCAGCCTCAACGGGGTCTTTTTGAACGGCGAGCGCGTCGACGGCAAGACGCTGCAGGACGGCGATGAGGTCATCGTGGGCCGCTATAGGCTGGGCTTTTTGAGCGTGAGCTCGGACGAGAGCGCCTAGCGAATTAGACTCGCTGGACGCAGGCTTTTGGGCCGTTAACCGCCCGCCACGCTGCCTTGCGCGCGGTATGCGTAGTATCGCGCCATGACTCAGACGATCGCCGTGCTCTCGCAAAAGGGTGGTACCGGGAAGACAACCACGGTACGCACGCTCACAGACGTGCTGCGCCGCTGCGGAGTGCGCACTCTCGCCGTCGATCTCGACCCTCAGGGCAACCTCTCCGACTACTTCGATCTGCCCACAGATGTGGAGCCCACGATCGCCGATGTGCTCGCCGGAGGGGCCAAGGCGAAAGATGCGATCCACGAGGACATAATCCCCGCCAACCTGAGCCTGGCCGAGGCCGAGCTGATGCTGGGAGGCAAGATGGGACGCGAGCTGACGCTCAAGCGTGCTCTGGCCCAGACGGCCGAGGACTACGACGTCACGCTGATCGACTGCCCTCCCTCGCTGGGGCTGCTCACGATAAACGCGCTGGTGGCCGCTGATCACGCCCTGATCACCGCCGAGGCCCAGTACTTTGCGCTGCAGGGAGTCGAGCAGGCGATGGAGGTGGTGGAGCTCGCCCGTGACAGCCTCAACCCCGAGCTTGCGCTGCTGGGCGTGCTGCTCAACCTTGCGGACATGCGCACGGTCCATTCGCGCGAGGCGCTCGTCTCGCTGCAGGAGCGCTTCGGCGAGGCGGTCTTCCCGACCGCCATCCGCGCCTCGATCGCCTACGCCGAGTCGGCCGAGCGGGCTCGCTCGATTCTCGATCACCGTCCCGACCTGGGCACCGACTACATAGCCGTGGCCGACGAGCTCATGGGGCGGCTGCCCGGCCTCGACGCAGCCCGCAAACGGCTGCGCAAGCTCTAGAGCTCTCCAACGAACGCGCCCTGGGGCTCAAAGGAGGCGCGCACCAGCGTTGCCCAGCTCTCGATCTCTGCCATCAGAGACTCTGCGACAGCGCCCGTTTGCTCATAGAAGCACCACACAAGCACCGTCGGCCCGGCGCCCGAGATCGTCGCTCCGAGCGCACCCAGCTCCCTCGCGCGCGTCGCGAGCTCGAACGATTTGGGGAACAGGTGCGCACGGCGCTCCTGGTGCAGGCGATCATGTAGGCCGCGCCCCAGCAGATCCCAGTCGCTGCGAGCCAGGCCGAGCATCAACAGGGCGGCATGGGCGACATTGAATACGGCCTGCTCCATCGGCACCTGCTTGGGCAGCGCCGCCCGAGCCGCACGCGTGCGCACGGCCTGCTCGGGCACCACAGCCAGCGCCTCAAGACCCGTCGGCGGCTCAAGGCGAGTCGCCTGACCGTCAGCGCAGACCACAAAGCCGCCGTAGAGCGCCGCCGCGACGTTGTCGGGATGACCCTCCACCGAGCAAGCATGAGCGAACAGGTCGGCGTCGAGCTCGAACATGTGGTCAGCGGCCATCAGTCCGGCCACGATCGCCGCAGCACTCGACCCCAGACCGCCCGCCAGCGGGATCTCAGAGCGGATTCGGAACGTAAATCCATCGGCGGGATGCAGCCGCTCGAAAGCCCGTACACAGAGGTTCTCCTTGCCGCGGGCCACCGGCAGATCGCTCTCTACGGCGAACTTGCCCGTCTCCTCCACTTCGAGTTCCAACTGCAAGGAAAGCGCGGCCGCCATCGAGTCGAATCCCGGGCCCAGATTGGCCGAGGAAGCAGGCACGCGCACGACCCTCCTACGGATCACCCAGCACCGCTTCCTCGATCGGCCCTCGCTCGGCGACGCACTGGATCACCTTGCCGTCGTTGTTGGCAATGGCCGTCTCGGGATCCTTCAAGCCGCGGCCAGTGAGCACGCACACAACCTGCTCAGCGCCGTCGGCCCCGTACTTGAGCAGTCCGGCCACCGAGGCCGCTGAGGCGGGCTCGCAGAAGATCCCTTCTTTGGAGGCCAGCAAGCGGTAGGCGGCCAGGATCTCCGTGTCGTTGACGGCGCGGATCGATCCGCGCGACTCCGGCGTGGCCGCCATCGCGTCCTCCCACCGCACCCGATT
>JASLDD010000229.1 GCA_030151725.1 Solirubrobacteraceae bacterium | reverse complement strand
AGATGTATCAGTTCGATCTCGCCACAGAAACGCTCACGTATCTGCCCGAAGTCACGGGCCCGATCGTCACCACATCCAATGACGGCAGCACGTTGGTGTTCGATGACAACGAAGCAACCGGAAGCCACCTGGATATCTCGGTCAACCATCAGATAACAGAAATCGTGCCACTTCCGCCGACGGGCGAAGGCTTGTATGTGGCACCGGCAAGGCTGACTGCTGACAACACCGTGCTCGTCTTCCAGACCAATGCGCAGATCGACGGCTTCAACAGCGGAGGCTTTGCACAGGTCTACAGGTACGACCTGTCCACCCATGGATTGAGCTGCGTCTCGTGCCCATCCCAAGGCGAAGCCACCGGCACGGCCAGCCTCTCCAACGACAGCGTCGATCACTCGACGCACCTTCTTCTCGACAACCGTGGAGTCTCAGAAGACGGCAGCCAGATCTTCTTCGATACACCCACCCCCCTCGTTCCTGAAGACGAAAACGAAGCCCGAGACGTATACGAGTGGCACGCTGGGCACGTATCGCTGATCTCGTCCGGGAAGGGAACGGACGAATCGCTCTTCTTGGATAACAGCGCTTCGGGCAACGATGTCTTCTTCGCGACCCGCGACGACTTGACGGGCTCGGATACCGATCAGAGCTACGACGTCTACGACGCGCGCGTGGGTGGCGGATTCCCCGCGCCACAACCGCCCTCGAGTTGCTCTACTGCCTGTCCGACGAGCCCAGCCACCCAGTTGACCGCCTCACTGCTCGCCAGCTCCACCCTGTATGGCGCTGGAGAACAGGCATCTGGAGCACCGCTGGGGGCAGGGAGTGGCAAGCCTGCTGTGACGAGGGCACAGCGGCTGACCAAAAGCCTGAAGGCCTGCCATAGAAAACGTGGCCGTAGACGGAGAGCGTGCGAAGCGCAGGCGAGGAGGCGCTATGGCCCTCGTCCGAGGAGAAGGCACGCATGATGCTCGAGGCACGCAACGCTACGGCACGTGCTGACGCCTGGATTGCGAGAGGCCTTGGAGTCCTTGCCCTCGCCATGGCGTTTCTGGCGTGCGTTCCCTCGCTTGTGGACGCGGCGGGGTTCGGAATACAGAGCGGGTCCTTCAGCACAAGCTTGTCGGGCGGAGGTGCGGGTGAACATGCGGATCTGACTGTCTCGTTCGCCCTCAACCAAGAACCTCCTGGAGATCCGGCCGGCTATCTCAAGGACATCACGGAATTGGCGTTGCCCCCCGGGTTGGTCGGCAATCCCACTGCTGCGCCGCTGTGCGACATGGGCGATGTGGAGAAACGACTGTGCGCAGAAGAAACCGCGGTCGGGGTCGCAGAAATCACGCTCGCCCAACCACCGCACTTCGAAGGTGTGAGTCACGTCAAAGGTCTCGTCTATGGCATCGCGCCGTATCCGGAAGAGCCGGCGGCGTACGCTTTCGACATCTCCAACCTCGCGGTCCGCTTCGACGCCAGCTTGCCTGCAAAGAACGGTTACGGCCTGACGATGAGCGCGACCGATATCTCGGACGCAAAACCTCTGATCGCTGCAACCATCACCTTTTGGGGCGTGCCAGCGGATCACATGAAACCAATTTGTCACGTTAATGAAGAAACTGAAGAAGAAGAATGTGAACCATACGGCGGTCCCCGACTACCCTTCCTCAGCAACCCGGTTGCCTGCGGGGAAACACTTGAAAGCAGCTTGTCGGCCGATTCATGGCAGGGTGCGATCGCTTCAACTGCGATATCGCCCACTTTTGGCCCGATCGCCGGGTGCGGTGGCGTGCGGTTTGAACCCTCGGTCTCTGTGGTCTCCGAGTCGAAGCAGGCAGTGGAGCCCACGGGTTATGAAGTCGCGGTCGATATGCCGATCAACGAGAACCCCGAAGGACGTGCGGATGGCGATCTGCGCAGCGCCCGACTTGCGCTCCCTAGCGGCACTGTCATATCCCCGTCGGCAACCGAAGGCCTGCAGGCCTGCTCGGATGACGAGTTCGCAGTCAACGTCTCGAGCCCCGCCACGTGTCCCTCCGGCTCGCAGCTCGGCACGGTGATGGTCAAGACGCCGCTGCTGACCGAAGCGATGCAGGGCCGGCTCTTCCTCGGCGTCCCCGAATGTGGGCCCTGCACGTCTCAGGACGCACAGGAAGGGAGGATGATCAGGGTCTTGGTGCAGGCGTCCGGCTCCGGCGTGGTCGTCAAGTTGCGCGGCGCAATCCACATCGACCAGAGCACGGGGCGCCTCACGCTCGTGCTCGACGAAAGCCCGCAGCTCCCCATCGAAGAACTCAAGCTCGCACTCAACGGAGGACCAAGGGCACTCCTGGCCAATCCATCGGTCTGCGCGGCGACGCAGCGCGGCAGCGCCCAGCTGACCCCCTACAGCAGCGAAACCCCAACCGAAGTGACCGCCGCACCGTTTGTGCTCACCGGCTGCCACCCATCGCAGTTCGCGCCCACACTTAGCGCGGGCACCGTATCCAACGTGGCGGCCAGCTCCAGCCCGGCGATCGTGTCGATCGGTCGCTCCGACGTGGATCAGACGCTGGAACGCTTCATCGTGCACATGCCGCCGGGTCTCATGGGCCTGCTCTCCAAGGTGCCTCTCTGCCCCTCCGCGCCGGCGCTCTCGGGGGACTGCCCCTCGCAGAGCAAGATCGGCACGGTCCAGATCGCGGCCGGCCCGGGAGAAGACCCTCTCAGCCTGCAGGGCAGCGTGTTCCTCACCGGGCCCTATGAAGGCGCCCCCTTCGGCCTGTCGATCGTCACGCCGGCCCAAGCCGGCCCCATCGACCTGGGGATCGTGAACATACACGCGGGTATCGAAGTCGACCCGACGACCGCGGCCCTGACGATCGTGAGCGGTGCCGTGCCTCAGTCGCTGGCAGGCGTGCCGCTGCAGATCCGCGGGCTCAACCTGGACCTCGACCGCGAAGGCTTCATCGTGAACCCCACGAGCTGTCGTCCCATGGCAATCGATGCGACCGTCATCAGCGCGCAGGGCGCCTCTGCTGCCGACACCCAACACTTCCAGGCGGCCCGTTGCGCCAAGCTGGCGTTCAAGCCGCGCTTGAGCGCCCTGGCAAACGCCAAGGCGACGCGGATCGGTGGCGCTTCCATGCACGTGAAGGTCGCGTCGGCCCCAGGCCAGTCGAACATCGCCAAGGTCAAGCTCGACCTGCCCAAGGCGCTGCCATCGAGGCTCACAACGCTGCAGGGCGCCTGCCGCGAAGCCACATTCAAGGCCGATCCGGCTGACTGTCCCGCGAGCTCGGTGGTTGGCACCGGCGCGGTCACCACGCCGTTCCTACGTGCCGTGCTGAGGGGGCCCGTGTACCTCGTCTCGCACGGCAGCCGGGCGTTCCCCGATCTGGACGCCGTCCTCCAGGGCGAAGGTGTGACACTCGATC
Source organism: Solirubrobacteraceae bacterium (assembly GCA_030151725.1). GTDB lineage: Bacteria > Actinomycetota > Thermoleophilia > Solirubrobacterales > Solirubrobacteraceae > Palsa-744. Next base: position 2,539 of record JASLDD010000229.1, on the reverse strand, counting down.
TCATCGGCACCACCACCTTCACCAACGGGGCCAGCGCCGAGGCGTTCCGCTCGCTCCCCGATGCGCCCATCTCCTCGCTCGATCTGATGTTCCCCGAGGGTCGCCACTCCGCCTTTGCCGCCAACGCGAACCTGTGCACACGCGCTTTGAACATGCCCACTGAGATCACCGGCCAGAATGGCGCTGTGGTCAAACACACGACCAAGATTGCAGTGTCGGGCTGTGCGCACGTTCGACACGCCACGCACAAGCGAAAGGGAGCAACGCGATGAGCTGGGACTTCTCCACCGACCCCGACTATCAAGAGCAGCTGGAGTGGATGAGCGAGTTCGTCTGCCGTGAGATCTGGCCGCTGGAGGCCATCTGGCACGAGCTGGGCCTCGACGGGCTCACCGCTGCCATCGCTCCCCTGCAAGAGCAGGTCAAGGCGCGCGGCCTATGGGCCACCCACCTGCCGCCCGAGCTCGGCGGCCAGGGGATGGGACAGGTGAAGCTGGGGCTGATGCACGAGATCCTCGGCACCTCGCCCATCGCTCCTCTGGCCTTCGGCAATGCAGCACCCGACTCCGGCAACTCGGAGATCCTCGCCATGGCGGGTACGCCCGAGCAGAAGGACCGCTGGCTGCATCCCCTGCTGGCGGGCGATCTGCGCAGCGCCTTCAGCATGACCGAGCCCAACAGCCCAGGCTCGGATCCCACCCAGCTGCGCACACGTGCTGTGCGCGACGGCGATGACTGGGTGATAGACGGACGCAAGTGGTTCACCTCCAACGGCTCCATCGCCGACTTCCTGATCGTGATGGCCGTCACCAGCCCCGACGCGCGGCCCTCGCAGCGCGCCTCCATGTTCATCGTGCCAACAGACACCCCTGGCGTGGAGATCCTGCGCGATGTGCCCACCATGGAGCATCCGTGGGAGCAGTTCGGAGCCTACGGCGGGCACTCCGAAGTCCTCTACAACTCCGTTCGCGTCCCCGCCGAGGCCCTGCTGGGAGCCGACGGCGCCGGCTTCGTGCTCGCACAGCAGCGCCTGGGGCCAGGTCGCATCCACCACTGCATGCGCTGGCTGGGGGTAGCTCGCCGGGCCTTCGACATGATGTGCGAGCGCGCCACCTACCGCGAAGCCCACGGGTCCCTTCTCGCCCAGAAGCAGACCGTCCAGAACTGGATCGCAGACAGCGCAGCCGAGATGCAGGCGGCGCGCCTGATGACGCTGCATGCGGCGTGGGTCATGGACACGCAGGGCGCCCGCGCGGCGCGCACGGATGTGGCGCTGATCAAGTTCTACGGCGCCAAGGTGCTGCACGATGTGGTCGACAGGGCCCTTCAGATACACGGCTCGCTCGGCTACTCCACCGACCTGCCGCTCGAGCAGATGTATCGCTTTGCGCGCGCCGCCCGCATCTACGACGGCCCCGACGAGGTTCACCGTCAGTCGGTTGCCCGCCAGGTGCTAGCCGGTTATGAGCCGCCCGTTGGTGAGGTGCCAAGCGAGCACCTGCCCACCCGCCGCGAGCACGCCCGCGAGCGCTTTGCGCATCTGCTGGATGCGGTGACAGCCAACGACTGACGACCAGCCCGCCTTCTAGGCTCTGCTGATGGCCGTCGAGGCACAGCAGGCCGTGTTCGATCCCACGGCATTTCAGAGCTTCCGCTTCCTCTCTCGGGAGCTCGACGCGCTGGGGCACGTCACGCTCCGCTACGCGCTGGACGATCGCGTCTTCTTCGTGGAGGAGTTCGACCTGCCGATCGACGGCCGGCTGAGCGATGAGCAGCTCGCCGGTGTCGATGGGCTGCTCTCGTTGCTGCACTGGGTGGCGGGCGTCAGCTATTACAAGACGGCTGCCCCACCCGAGGTGGCGTGTGAGACGGGCTCGCCGACGCCTGCCGTGGCGGCGCTGCTGGAGGCTCTCTACTCGGAGGGACTGGGCGAGTTCGCCTACACCAACAGGCTGGACCGGCTGCCGCGTCCCCGCTTTCCCTCCCAGGCTTCGCCTGCGTCGGGGTCCGTTGAGGAGGGCCGGCCGGATCTGAGCAAGGTGCTGGTGCCGATCGGCGGAGGCAAGGACTCGGCGGTGGCGCTCGAGATCGTGCGCCGCTCGGGCCGCGAGGTGAGCCTGTTCTCGATCGGCAACGCCCCTCCGATCGCCAGCACTGCAGCCGTTGCCGGTCTGCCCCACCTGATCGTCAAGCGGCGCCTCGATCCCGGACTTGCGGCGCTGAACAGAGCCGGGGCGCTCAACGGCCACATCCCCATCACGGCCATCGTGTCGTGCGTGGCGCTGCTCACAGCCGCTCTGCGCGGGTTCGATGCAGTGGCCATGGCAAACGAGCGCTCGGCCTCCGCCGGCAACGTCAGCTGGGATGGCATCGAGGTCAACCACCAGTTCAGCAAGAGCCTGCGCGCCGAGCGCATGCTGAGCGCCGCGCTGCGCGAGCTCGAGCCTGCGCCGCGCTGCTTCTCGGTTCTGCGACCCGCCTCCGAGCTCGCGATCGCGCGCGGCTTCGCGCGACTCGAGCGCTACCACCGTGCCTTCAC
>JASLDD010000205.1 GCA_030151725.1 Solirubrobacteraceae bacterium | reverse complement strand
TCGCAGCGGAAGGTCACCTCTGCGCCTTCGCTGCGCCCGATCCAGTTGCGCTGCATGGTCTTTACGTGCTCGGGCCACTCGATCCCGTCGAGGTCGCCGAGGAGCCGCTCGGCGTAGTCGGTGATGCGGAAGAACCACTGCTCGAGCTGGCGGACTTCGACGACGGCCCCGCAGCGCTCGCAGTGGCCCTCGGCGTCGACCTGCTCGTTGGCGAGGACGGTCTGGTCTTTGGGGCACCACTTGACGGCCGCCTCCTTGCGGTAGGCGAGGCCGGCGCGGAACAGCTCGAGGAAGATCCACTGGGTCCAGCGGTAGTAGGAGGGTTCGTGAGTGGCGAGCTCGCGCGACCAGTCGATGGAGATGCCCCAGGAGCGGAACTGGCGCTGGAAGGACGCGATCGACGCGGCTGTGGAGACGCGCGGGTGGACGCCGGTTTTGATGGCGTGGTTCTCGGCGGGCAGGCCGAAGGCGTCGTAGCCCATGGGGTGCAGCACTCGGTTGCCGAGCCGGCGCTGGAAGTGCGCGATGGCATCGCCCACGGAGTAGGTCTTCAGATGACCGATGTGGGGCTCGCCGCTCGGGTAGGGGAGCATCTCGAGCACGTATGAGCTGGGCGCCTGCGAGCCGCCGCGGGAGGACCCTGAGCGTGTCTCGCCACGCCCCTCGTTGGTCACCTCCCAGGTGCGCTCGCGCGCCCACAGGGCCTGCCAGCGCGGCTCTATCTCGTGTGGGTCATAGCGGTGCTCGGCCATCGGGAGTCGGAGGTTAGCGGGCGCCCTGGGACGGAACACGCCTCCGGGGGCGCGCCTGCGCACGATGCGTGCTCAGGAGAAGCGCGAGTGAGCGCGCAGCGCGTCGACGATCGCCTGCGGCGCCTTGGTGGGCGAGCCGGCGTCGAAGGGCGGCTGAGGGTCGTACTCGATGCCGAGCTGGATCGCCTGCGCGAGCTCGGGACCTGCCACCTCGGCGACGAGCGTGAGCGCCATGTCGATGCCGGCGGAGACCCCGGCGCCGGTTACGAGCTTGCCGTCGAAGACGACGCGCTCGTGCACGGGCACGGCTCCGAGCTTGGCCAGCTCGTCGAAGGCCAGCCAGTGGGTGGTGGCGCGCTTGCCCTCCAGCAGGCCGGCGGCGGCGAGGATCAAAGAGCCGGTGCACACGGAGGTCGTCCAGGTGCTCGTTTGATGCGCGAGGCGCAACCAGTCGAGCGAAGCGCTCCCGGCCCGCGCGGCGACCTCGCCGGGACCGCCTGGCACGAGCAGGATGTCGGCTCCGCGCATGTCGGCGAGGGAGCGCTGGGCGAGGATGGTGAGCATGCCGTTGTCGGTGGTGACGGGACCGGGCTCGGCGGCCACGAAGGCGAGGTGGGCGCCGGGGAGGCGGCTCAGCACCTCGTAGGGGCCGATGGCGTCGAGGGCTGTGAATCGGTCATAGAGCAAAACAGCGATGTCCATGTTCAGGCCGCCTTGTGTGAGTTGTTGGGGTTTCCCTGGAAGCGGCGCCTGTACTCGGAGGGCCCCACCTGCAGGGTGCGTAGAAAGACACGGCGCATCGTCTCGGGCGTCCCGAAGCCGCAGGCTTGGGCGACGTGAGCGATCGACTGGGAGCCTTCCTCGAGCCGGCGACGGGCGGCCTCGAGTCGCACCCGCTCCACATAGCGCGCGGGGGTGACGCCGGTCTCGAGGCGAAAGGCTCGGGCGAAGTGGCGAGGGCTCATGTGCGCCCGCTCGGCCATGGCCTCGACGGTGTGCACGCCGGTGACGTCCTCGAGGACGGTGCCTTGGATGTCTCTGAGAGACTCGCGCTGGGGCTGCTGGGAGCCGAGCGTGGCGCTGAACTGGGATTGGCTGCCGGGACGGCGCAGGAACAGGACGAGGTGGCGCGCGATCGTGAGGGCGGCGTCGCTGTCGAGATCTTCCTCTACGAGCGCGAGGGCGAGATCCATGCCGGCGGTGACTCCGGCTGAGGTCCAGATGTGGCCGTCGCGCACGAAGATGGGGTCTGGGTCGACGTCGACGTTGGGGTATTCGCGTCTGAGCCTGGCAGCGTGAGCCCAGTGGGTGGTCGCTCGCCGTCCGTCGAGCAGGCCGGCGCGTGCCAGCAGGAAGGCGCCGGTGCATACCGAGGCGGTCCGTCGGGCGCCGGCGGAGGTCCGAGCTATCCAATCGAGCAGATCCGGGTCCTCCCCGGCCCGCGAGTGACCGCTCCCACCGGGAACGATCAGGGTGTCGATGCCCGGGGGCACATCGGCGATGGAGCTGTGGGGCACGATCGTCATGCCACTGGAGGTCGTCAGAGGCTGGCCGTCGCGGCTGACGATCTGCACGTCGAAGCCGCGGTCGGCACTAGCGGCGGCCTCGATCAGGTTCTGCGCGCCGGCGAACACCTCGAGCGGGCCGGTCACGTCGAGACTCTGCACTCCGGCAAAGGCCAGGATCACGATGGAACGCCGACTGGTGGCTGGTGTTCTTTCCATCCGTCGATCTTCGCTGAGTGCGGGGCTGTCCGCAAGGACAGATTTCCAACGTTTTCTGCCACATCAGGCGGTTGGTGGAAATCTCGTTTGGGGAGTTTGCGGGGTTGAGTGCGTGCGATCAGACACGAGAGAGCACCGCGGTTTACGATGGCGCGCGTGGAGGACCCCCAGTTGGCCGAGCAGAACTACCCCTATGACGAGGATCCGAACTCGCTGGCCTCGGCACCGGGACGGGTGGCGCACATCGTGGGCGCCGCCGAAGAGGCTGCGGCAGAACTGCGAAACCAGGCTGAGACGCGCGCAAGGGAGCGAATCGCGGAGGCGGATCGTGCGGCGGACATCCGCGTGCAGGCCGCCGAGGAAGAGGCGGAGGAGCTGCTCGGCTCCGCAAGAACGCAGGCACAGGCGCTGACAGCGGAAGCAGACGCGACGGCCACGCGTCTGCAGAGCGAGGCGGAGAGCGCCCGCGCGGAGGCCGCGCAGAGTTTGGCGCAGGCGCGTGAGAGCTCCGATCAGCTGTTGACGGAGGCGCGCGAGGAGGCCGCGGAGTGGCGGGCGGCAGCGGCGGAGGAGTCTGAGACGCTGCGAGCGAGCGCGCACCGGGAGACCGAGCAGGAGCGCGCGACGGCCAAGGAAGAGTCAGACCAGATGCGCGCGGCGGCGGCGGAGGAGTCGGAGCAGATGCTCACGAAGGCTCGCGAGGAGTCCGAGCGGATCGCCCAGGAGACCCGCGAGCAGACAGAGCGCCTGCTGCTTGCCAGGCGAGAGGAGCTGGCGCGACTGCACACGGAGGCTGAGGCGCAGGCAAAGGAGCTGAAGAGCCAGGCGCGCAGCGAAGCACGGGAGATCACAAGCGAGGCACATGTGGTTGCCCACGATGTCCTGGCGGAGGGCACGGAGGTCTCGCGCAACCTACGCGAGCTGTCAGCGTCGCTTCACAACAACGCGGAGCGCCTTCTGCGCGACATTCGCCTCGCCCACGGCGGCATGACGGCGCGCCTCGATCAGGTGGCCCCGGGAACTGAGCGCCCCCCGGAGAGCGAGCCTGCGCCGGCGGCCAAAAAACGTCGGGCGAAGCGGGGCGGCGATGGTGGCGACGACCTGGACGTGCCGGAGTTCATTCCGCGTTCGTAGGAAGAGCTTTGCAGCGGTAACGAGGCCGAGGCGAAAGTTGGCACGAAGTCGACACATTTGAGCATCAGAGGTGTGTGTTTGGCCGCTAGCTTCTCGGGATGCCGCTAACCAGCTCCCAGAAGGGCGCCGTTGCCGAGGCTGAGATTGCCGCGGCGCTCATCCAGCTCGGCCTGGTGGTCCTGCGCCCACTTTGCGAGGGCCGACGCTACGACCTGGTGATCGATGCTGAGCAGACGATGCTCCGCGTTCAATGCAAGTGGGCGTCCCGCCGGGGCAACATCGTGACCACGCGCTGCAGCACCAGCCGGCACACCCCAGCCGGATACCGCAAGACCACGTATTCGGCCAAGGAGATCGATGCAGTCGCCGCCTATGCTCCCGAGCTCGATCGCTGCTATCTGCTTCCCATCGCGGAAGTCGAGGGCCACCCCGCGATCTCGTTGCGCACCGCCCCGACGCGCAACCAGCAGGCCAAGCGCATCCGCTGGGCGTGCGACTACGAGCTGAGTGTCGCGTTGGAGCGCTACTGGGGTGTGACACCCTACAACTGAGTCCACCTTGGATGCTGGGGTCGCTCACGGTAGGATTGTGAGCTCTGGGGCTATAGCTCAGCTGGGAGAGCGCCGCCATGGCATGGCGGAGGTCGTCGGTTCGAGCCCGACTAGCTCCATTTCTTGTCTGTGCACGCACTCGGCATGGCGATCGAGTGCGTCACTGGGGCAGGCCACCGGTCGAGGAGGCAGCGTTTGGCCGAGCAAGTACCAGCGGTGTGCAGCGTGCTCGCAGCAATCGAAGCTCACAGTTGGGACCGCCTCGCGTCCTTGCTTCATCCAGAGGTTCATTGGACAACCGCGGCCGAAGATGAGCTTCATGGTCCCGGGGCGGTGATCGAGTGCCTGGCGGGCGATCCACCATCGGCGGCGCCGTCATATCACGAGCTACGCGACGAGCTGATGTGGCGATGGATCGACTGTCCAGGCTGACGAGTGAGGCTTTCCAGGTGAGTCAGGCCCTCTGCAGCGATCCCGCCGTCAGGCGCTAGCCCACCAGTCGCGCTGACCCTCCACGTCGTCGCGTGCGTTCTCGCCGAGGTTGGGCGCACCGAAGACGAGCATCTCGAGGCCGTCCTGGCCGCCCTCGTAGCCCCGCCACGTGCCGGGTGGGATACGAACCACGTCCCATTCCTTGATCTGGATGACCTCATCGTCGAGCTTCATCCGCCCGCTACCGCGCACGACCACGTAAATCTCCTCCTGCTCCCTGTGCGTGTGGCCATATGGGAAGCGATAGCCGGGCGGCATGCGCTGGTAGCAAAGCCCGCCCTGCTCGAGCCCGAGCGCCATGCTCGCGTGGCGAAACTCCAGGCCTGGCGCGCCGTCGAAGTTGGACCCGAGATCCTCCAGATCCTCCTTGAGGTTCCTGAGCGTGAACGGCACGGCCACGATCCTACTGCTCACCCCCGCCGCCCCGCGGGGGTACTCAATCGGGTACACTTCGTTCCCAGGTGCACGATGTATCCTTAACAGATCCTCCACGTCGCCTCACCCGCGACGAGCAGCGTGGCCAGACGCGCGAGCGGCTGTTGAGCTCAGCGCTTGAGGTCTTTGAAGCCCGTGGCTACGCCGAGAGCTCCCTCGAGGAGATCGCGGAACGAGCCGGCTACACACGCAAGGCCGTCTACTCCAACTTCACGGGCAAGAGCGAGCTCTTGCTCGAGATCGTGGAACAGCGATTTCAGTCCCACATCGACCGCATCGAGGCGCTTCTCGACGACGCGGGCTCGACTGAGCGCAAGACGCTCGACATTGCCTCGATGCTCGCTGACTACCTGAGCCAGGAACGAGCATGGGGAAAGCTGTTTCATGAATTCTGCACAATTGCCTCTCGGGACGAGAGCATCGGCTCACGCTTTCGCGCTTGTTTTCGAGCCCGCAAGGACGCACTCGTACGCCTGCTCGAGGCTGAGGTGAGACGCAACGGAATTGAGTTGACAGTCCCCGCGGAACGCTTGGTCATGGCCGTCTGTGCCCTGTTCACCGGGCTGTCGCTTGAAAAGACGATCGATCCCGACGAGGTGGACGAGGCGCTCTTCGGGGAGATCCTCGGACGGGCGGCCTCCATCGTAGTGGTGCCCCCGTCGTAAATTGAAGCCGGAAGGGAAAAAGCCATGCCCCTGCTAGGGAAACTCACAGCATCAAGCTCAGAATTCATCAACAAACGTGGCCTTTACGCCGGACGTCGCGCGACGAAAATCCATGTGTTCCTCTACCGGAAGAGCAGCGGACGGGTCGGCGGGGCTCTCCCGGGCTGGCCCAACGCCAGGATTGCCCTAATCGACCACGTAGGCGCCAAGACCGGGACCAAAAGGACATCTCCCCTCATGTACCACGAATACGGGGAGGCAATTGTCATCGCCGGCTCAAAGGGTGGGCAGCCAACCCACCCCGCATGGTTTCACAACCTCATGGCAAACCCCGATACCAAAATCCAGATCCACTCTGAGGTTCGCAATGTCCACGCGCGCCTGGCCCAAGATGACGAGCGCGAGCGACTCTGGAAGGAGCTGGTCGCGATGTTTCCCGGATACGACTTCTACCGACGCAACGCCAAAGGACGGAGAATCCCAATTGTAATCCTCGACCCACGTTGACTCGAGCGGAGGGCACTATTGTCGTGACAGAACCTGCTCTTCGACGGGTTCGTATCCTTCTCCTTCAGCACGGTTGAGCACAAGGCTCATTTCTGCAGTCTTTGGGCAGATGTGCTTGTCCGGAACAGATTCGCCGTCGTTATATCCCCCACTTGCGAGTTGCAGCGTACCCGCGAATTCGACCGCTAGGGCTTGAACACTGGAAGTCGCCGTATTGGTCCCCGACAGCTCTTTTCTCGAATAGATGCAGCTCACGTCGGGATACTCACGTTCGTGGAAATAAATATGTTCGAATTCAACATCTACGCTAACTGAGCCTCCGGTCGCCTTGCCGCTTGCCCGAAGCGTCAGCGGACCGCTGAGATATAGATAGGCGTTCGCAAAGCCCTGACCGCTCTCACAGCCCTGGATGTAGCCTTGGTTCAAGCGTTCGAGTTTCAGTTCGTCCTTCGTCGCCGAGTTGGTGATTACGCCCAGCTCCACGCCTGTGGAGACACTCCCGCAGTCAAAACCCGCTTCCTGCGCTCTGACAGAGAAAGCTCCAGGCGGCCCTTCCATTTCAAATTCTTCGCCCGACATCAGGACTCGACCACTTTCGCTCAACACGAGCGTCCGCGCAGAAGCCGCAGTTGCCATGACCGCGCCAATCGCCAGCAGCGCGAGGAGCACAGCACCGATTGTTGTGACGCGCTGCATGATGACGATCCCCCCTATTGTGATCCACTCAGGCGAAAGGTATCACTCTCCGACATCCACATGGTGTGACCACAGCGCAAATAACATCGCCACAACAAGTGTCCGGTTGACTGATACCAACCATGAGTCGCCTTTTCATACGACGGGCTCTCCAGACGACGAACCCGTCGGTTGCGAGACAGGCAGCGGGCGAGACACGCGCCTGTGCGCTATCGTGAGCCAAACATCCCGCAACCATCGGTTGCACGTATAGGAAAGGAGCCGGCGTGGCCGCGGACAGCGTCGAACGGGAGATCCTCATCCACGCCAGCCCAGAGGTGGTCTGGCGCGTGATAACCGAGCCCGAGCACATCAGCCGCTGGTTCAGCGATGCGGCAGATGTGGAGGGGCGCGCCGGCGCGGACGGCTGCCTCATGTGGAAGCCCGGAGGCCGCGGTGGAGAGAAGGAGTCCAACCTGGTCGTACCGATTCGCGTCATCGACGCCGAACCGTTCCGCCGTTTCTCCTTCCGTTGGAACCATCCAGAGGGGACAAAGCCCGACCAGAGCAACTCGGCGTTGGTCGAGTTCAACCTCCTCGAGGAGGCCGGCGGGACACGGCTGCGAGTGCTCGAGAGTGGCATCGATGCTGTGACTCATGACGAGGAGAGCAAGGAGCGCTACCTCGAAGATCACGGGCAAGGCTGGGAGCGGCATTTCGGCGAAATGCTCGATTACGTGACAGCCAAACCACGCCGGACGAATCCCTGATGGCCACCGCTGTCGCCGAGGACGACGCCCTGTGGTCGGCCGTGGCCGACCCCACGCGACGGCGAGTGCTCGACGCACTTCTCGAGCAAGGAGAAGCGACCACCACAACGCTCGCACAGGGCCTCCCCGTCACCCGGCAGGCTGTCGCCAAGCACCTGATCGTGTTGAACCGTGTCGGACTCGTCACAGGCCGGCGCAGCGGAAGGGAAGTGCGCTACGCGATCCGGCCCGAGCGGCTGGACGATGCCGCCGAAGCGATGACTCGCGTAGCCGCGCAGTGGGACAGGCGCCTGGCACGGATCAAGCGGCTCGCCGAAGCAGTTCAGCCCGAAGCCGGAGACTTCCAACACCGACAAGGAGATGAGCAATGACCAACCAGAGGACCGGGACTCGTGAGGAGTGGCTTGCAGCGCGGCTTGAGCTGCTCGACGCCGAGAAGGAGCTGACGCGGCGCGGCGATGAGGTGACGCGGATGCGACAAGATCTGCCGTGGGTCCCCGTCGAGAAGGACTACTCCTTCGAGACCGACCAAGGGAACGCGACTCTCTCCGACCTTTTCCAGGGGCGCTCGCAGTTGCTTATCTACCACTTCATGTTCGGACCGGACTTCACGGCCGGCTGTCCGTCCTGCTCCGCGATCGCAGACGGCTTCTCCGGTTCGGTGGTGCACCTGAGAAATCACGATGTGGCCTTCACGGCGGTCTCGCGTGCCCCGCTGCCAAAGCTGCAGGCCTACAAGCGGCGGATGGGCTGGAGCTTCCCGTGGGCATCCTCGTTCGACAGCGACTTCAACCACGACTTCCACGTCACACATACCGAGGAGGAATGGCAGTCCGGCGCCGTCGAGTACAACTTCCGCACCACCGATTTCAGGCCTTCCGAGAAAAGCCCCGGGCTCATCGAGATCGCCTCGGGCGCGGGCACAGATCCCGTGACATTCAGGAAAGAGGGGCCAGGCATGAGCGCCTTCGCCCTTCAGGACGGCGTTGTGTATCACACCTATTCGGCCTACGGACGCGGCGTCGATGGCGTCTGGGGCATGTACTCATGGCTCGACCGCGCCCCCCTCGGACGCAACGAGAGCGGCATATGGTGGCGTCGCCACGATGAATATGAAGGGGCTTGAGCATGTCGTCGCGCAGGACGAGCACGGGTGACTCCTCCGGCGCTGCAGGAGTTGCCATGAACGCGGCCAGCGGAGCAGCCGGCGTCAGGAGCTTTTCGCCGCTTACGGCGATGCGCATGGAGCCGGGGCTGGTCGCCTCGCTGCTCGCCGCGGCAGGGTTGGCGTGGTGGTTCACGGCAGACCAGATGGCAGGTATGGACGCAGGACCGGGGACCGCTCTCGGGTCCATCGGCTGGTTCACAGGCGTCTGGGTAACGATGATGGCGGCGATGATGCTCCCGTCGCTCGCGCCGACAGCAGCTGTCTTCGCGGTGACGGTGCGACGTGAGCTCAGCCGGGTTCTGCTGTTCACCGGCGGCTATCTCCTCGTCTGGAGCGTCTCAGGGATTGGCGCCTACGGCCTGTTCGAGCTTGGCAAGACTCTGTTTGCCAGCTCCTTGGCCTGGAACAGCGGTGGCCGTTGGCTTGGGGCGGGCATTTTGGCGTTCGCTGGGCTCTACCAGCTGACGCCGCTCAAGCGCGCGTTCCTCTCGAAATGCCGCAGTCCCTTGCGACTCCTGGACAACTCCTGGCCCCACACCCGGCCGCGAGCGCTTGTGATGGGCTTGCGCAACGGCGGATGGTGCTTCGGCTGCTCTTGGGCACTGATGGCCGCCCTGTTCGCGCTCGGCGTGATGAGCCTTACCTGGATGGGGCTGATCGCCGTACTC
>JASLDD010000192.1 GCA_030151725.1 Solirubrobacteraceae bacterium | reverse complement strand
CGGGCATGGGCGCCTGCGCAGGGCAGGGCGACGCTCCGCGGCGCCGGCCCCGGGCGGCGGGACGCGGCGCGGGCGGCTCAGGCGATCGCCGGCCCGGTGACCCGGCCCGCGCCGGCGTACACGTTCACGCGCCCTCGTCGGGCAAAGCCGCAGAGCGTCATGCCGCGGTCGCGAGCCAGATCGACCGCCAGCGACGTCGGGGCGCCCACACCCACGAGCATCGGCACGCCCGCCACAGCCCCCTTCTGCACCAGCTCGAACGAGATGCGCCCGCTGACGCACAGCATCTGCCCGTGCAACGGCAGGCGCTCGTCCATCAGCGCCCAGCCGATCACCTTGTCCATCGCGTTGTGGCGGCCCACGTCCTCGCGCACGCACAGCAGATTGCCCTCAGCGTCGAACAGACCCGTGGCATGCAGGCCGCCGCTGCGCGCGAAGCTCGGCTGAACCAGACGGTCGGGGAGAGCCGCAAGGAGCTTGCGCGCCACGACCGGTCCCGCCGGCGGTGGCGACGAGTGCACCGCGACCTCCTCCAGGGCGCCCTTCCCGCAGACTCCGCACGAGGACGTCGTGTAGAAGCGCCTGGCGCTAGGCGTGTGCTTGAGCGGCCCCCTGACTTCGATCGTGTTGAGGGCCAACTCATCGGTCAGGCCAACCGTCGGCGCCGCGTCGACCATGCCCTCGCCGTGCAGGAAGCCGATCGCTAGCTCCTCATCGTGGCCGGGAGTGCGCATTGTCACCGCCATCGGCTCCCCGTCCACGCGAATCTCGAGCGGCTCCTCGACCGCCACGAAGTCGCTCTCGCCGTCGCGCACCACGCGGCGGAGCTCCACGTGCGTCATCGGCTCAGAACTCATCGGCTCGCCTCGGCGCGCATCCGTTCCCGCTGTGGGATCACCGTGTACTTCGGGTCTCGCGCCGATGCCCGTCCGGCCTCGAAGATCCCAAAGCGCGCACACGCCGACGCCGCCAGCAGGGCCGCGCCGGAGAGCGCAGCAACGCCCCGGCTTCGCTTTCCTCCCACGAGCGCGCCGGCCATGCCGGCCACCGTGAGCGCCTCGGCAGCCCGCATCAGCTTGCCCGCCTTGCCCCGATGGTAGGTCTCGGCGACCACGCCTATGCGCCGCTCCAGGAGCCTGACCGCCGCCAGCTCGCTCGTCGCTCCGATCGCCGCCAGGCGAATCGCCGGGCCGTTCTCGTGCAGCGGCGAGCCGAGCAGGCCGAGGCCCGCGGCGGCGCTCGCCGCCGAGCCCACGAACACGAATGGCATCTCGCGGTGACCCTCATGCCAGGCGGGCGTCGCCGTGTTGGCGATCAGCACCGCTGTATATGAAGCGACAGCCGGGCCCAGCAGCGCTGCTCCGGCTGTTCCTGCACGCCCGAGCGCATAGGCCCCGGGGACGAGCTCACCCAGGGCGGCAGCGCCGGCTGCGGGCGCGTAGGCGGAGATGATCCACACGCCCACGCTCATCGGCGACGTCGGCTTGAAGACCCGCAGCATGTTCAAGAACCGCTCCGGCCGCCCGAGGTCGTGCACGAGCGCCACAAGCGACAGGGAGATGGCGCCGATGGCTCCCAGCTTCAGGGGGCGAGCAAGGCCCGGCCGACCACTCAGCTCGGCGCCCGCTGCCAGAGTCGACGATGCGCCCGCGAGGCCGCCCAGGTAGAAGTAGCCCGCGATGTCCAGCGCCGCCCAAGTCGGCTCCTTGACGATCGGTCTGCCGTAGTAGCTGGAGAACTCCGCCTCTCCCACCATCGAGCCCTTCGTCCTACGCCGGCGCCTGCGTGGCTCGTGGTTTGCGCCCGTCATCGCTTCGCGGCCGGGGCGAGCGCCCTCGATGCCGTCGACTGTCACATCCGAGCTGCTCATCGCCGTCCCACGACGCTCGCGCCCACCGCCGCGGCGAGGCCGGCCGCCGCGAACGCCGCATTGCGCCACATGCGCGGCAGATCGTGCGTCGTCGCCACCGGGTCAGGCGGCAGCCCGTACACCTCGGGCTCGTCCAACAGCAGGAAGAACGCGCCGTCGCCGCCCACGCCGTCGCCCGGGTCGCGACCGTAGAGGCGAGCGTCCTCGATCCCCGCCTCATGCAGCTGCTCGACGCGCACGTCCGCGCGCGTGCGCAGCTCCTCGAGCTCGCCGAACTGGATCGAGTTCGTCGGGCACGCCTTTGCGCACGCCGGCTCCATGCCCTCGCCGAGGCGGTCGTAGCAGAGCGTGCACTTCCACACTCGTCCGTCGTCCTCGCGTTTGCCGATCACCCCGTAGGGGCACGCAGGCACGCAGTAGCCGCAGCCGTTGCACACGTCCTCCTGCACCACCACAGTGCCGAACTCCGTGCGAAACAGCGCGCCGGTCGGGCACACGTCCAGGCAGGCAGCGTCCGTGCAGTGCTTGCACACGTCCGAGGACATCAGCCAACGGAAGTCACCGTCGAACGGTCCGTCCGGCGGTACGTCTGCTGGGGCCGGCGCGGGGGCCGGCGTTGGCGCGCCGCCGAGGCCGAGGTCGAGCACCGTTGCCAGGCCGCGCTGCATGTTCGCCTGCGACTGCCCCACGGGCTTGCGCTGCTCGATGAAGGCGACGTGACGCCACGTGTCGGCGCTGAGGCCTTGGGTGTTGTCAAAGGACATGCCCGTGAAGTCCAGGCCGTCCTCCGGCACCTGGTTCCACTCCTTGCATGCCACCTCGCACGCCTTGCAGCCGATACACAGCGAGCTGTCGGTGAAGAAGCCCATGCGCGGCGGGTGCTCGCCGTAGCCGGTGTCGCTCGCCGGATCGCCGTCACCGCGCACCGAGCTCAGCAGGCTGAAGCCCTCGCTGCTCACGGCCGCGTGCCCGTGCCGGCTGTCACTCCCGCGCGCCGCTGATACTCCTCCACCAGCCGCTGGCGCTCGGGGCCGCGTGGTCGCCGTCCGGGCCTGATGTCGGCCGTGAACGCCTTGTCCTCCTGGATGCGCGCGTTGGGATCCAGCGACATCGGCGAGAGCTCGTTGGCCGAGTCCCCGCGCGAGTAGCCGTTGGGACCCCAGTGGAAGGGCATGCCGATCTGATGGACCGTGCGACCGTGGACCGTGAGCGGCGACATGCGGTCGGTCACCAGCACGCGCGCCTCGATCACGCCGCGCGCCGTGGCGATCGTCGCCCAGCCACCGTGCTCGAGCTCACGCTCGCCCGCCAGCTCGGGGGAGACCTCGCAGAAGAACTCCGGCTGCAGCTCTGCGAGGTAGGGCGACCAGCGCGTCATGCCGCCGGCTGTGAAGTGCTCGGTCAGGCGGTACGTGGTGACCACGAACGGGAACACCTCTGCGCCCGGCTCATTGCCGCTTGGGTGGTAGCGGTTGTTGGGGTGGGGGTAGGTCACGCGCGCCGGATTCGAGCGCTGGGCGTAGAGGGCGTTCTCGAAGGGAGAGTCCTGCGGCTCGTAGTGGGTGGGCAATGGCCCATCGGCGAGCCCCGCAGGCGCATACAGCCAGCCGCGCCCGTCGCCCTGCATGATGAACGGGTCCGTGCCCGTGATCGCGTCAGGTCCCTTGGCGTCCTTCTCCGGCACATAGTCCGGTGACTTCTCGGCTTGGAAGTCGGGTGTGTCGTGACCCACCCAGCGTCCCTTCTCCGCGTCCCACCACACGAGCGCCTTGCGCGGGCTCCACGGCTTGCCGTCGGGATCGGCCGAGGCGCGGTTGTAGAGCACGCGGCGGTTCGCCGGCCACGCCCAGCCCCACTCCCCGCCCGTCCAGTTCTGCTGCTCGCGGGGCTTGCGCCGCGCGGACTGGTTTACGCCATCTGCGTACACGCCACAGTAGATCCAGCAGCCGCACGATGTCGAGCCGTCGTCGCGCAGTTCTTCATAGCTCGACAGCGCCCCTTCGGGGCCGGTCCCGTTGATCTCGCGCAGCACCGCATCGGCGCTTGGCTCCTGCAGCGGCCCGCTCGTAGGGTAGTCCCAAGCGAGGTCCAGGACCGGGCGGTCCCTCTCATCCTCCGAGCCGGCGAGCTTCTCGCGGATCAGCCGTCCGAGGTGGAACATGAACCACAGATCCGAGCGCGCCTCGCCGCCGGGCTCCTGGGCCTTGTGATGCCACTGCAGCAGACGCTGGGTGTTGGTGAACGTGCCGTCCTTCTCGATGTGGGCGGCGGCGGGGAAGAAGAACACCTCCGTGGCGATGTCCTCGCTGCGCATCTCGCCGGTCTCGATCTCCGGACCGTCCTTCCACCAGGTCGCGCTCTCGATCAGCGAGAAGTCGCGCACTACCAGCCACTCCAGCTTCGACATCGCCGTTCGCTGCATGCGGTTGTTGGCCGAGCCGACCGCCGGGTTCTGGCCCATCAGGAAATAGCCCTTGCACTTGCCCGCCAGCTGGGCCATGACCGTGTCATAGGTGCCGTGCGAGCCCGTGATGCGGGGCAGGTAGTCGAAGCAGTATTCGTTCTCGGCCGTGGCCGCATCGCCCCAGTAGGCCTTCAACAGGCTCACCACATACGAGCTCATGTTGCCCCAGAAGCCCTTCTCGGCGGAGTCGGCCTTCACATATCCCTCGAGGCCCTCGTACTCGTGGGCATGGGGCATCGGCAGGTAGCCGGGGAGCAGGTCGAACAGCGTGGGAATGTCGCTCGAGCCCTGGATGCTCGCGTGCCCGCGCATCGCCATGATGCCACCGCCGGGACGGCCGATGTTGCCGAGCAGCAGCTGCAGGATGCAGGCAGTGCGGATGTACTGCGAGCCGACCGTGTGCTGCGTCCAGCCCACCGCATAGACGAACGCGCTCGTGTGGTCGCGGTCGGAGCTCTCGCAGATCTTCTCGCACACCTGTTGGAAGACCTCCTGCGGCACGCCGCACGTCTGCGAGACCATCTCGGGCGTGTAGCGCGAGTAGTGGCGCTTGAGGATCTGAAAGACGCAGCGCGGGTCCGCGAGCGTCTCGTCGCGACGCGGCTCCCCCTGCACGCTCTGCCCGCCCGAGCCCGCCGTCTCCCCGTGGGAGGACTCGCGCATCGCCTGTCCGGAGCCATTCGTTTCGCTCCAGCGATCGCGGTTGCCCGACGCGGCGGCGACCGGCGCCCCCTCGTACTGCCAGCTCTCGTAGTCGTAGTGGCCGCTCGTCGCATCAAAGCCCGAGAACACCCCATCGAGGTCCTCGGTGTCGCGGAAGTCCTCCTCGAGGATCGTCGAGGCGTTCGTGTAGTTGACGACGTAGTCGCGGAACCAGCGATCGTGCTCGAGCACGTAGCTGATGATCCCGCCGAGGAACGCGATGTCTGTGCCCGCGCGCAGCGGCACGAAGACGTCAGCCAGGGCGCTCGTGCGGCTGAAGTGGGGGTCCACGTGGATCACCGTCGCGCCGCGGGCCTTCGCCTCCATCACCCACTGGAAGGCGACCGGGTGGGCCTCGGCCATGTTCGAGCCCTCGATCACGATGCAATCGGAGTTCTGCAGGTCTCCCGGAAACGTCGTTGCTCCGCCGCGCCCGAACGACGTCCCCAGACCCACCACCGTCGAGCTGTGGCAGACGCGCGCCTGGTTCTCCACCTGGACGACTCCCAGCGCCGTCCACAGCTTCTTGATCAGGTAGTTCTCCTCGTTGTCCAGCGTGGCCCCGCCGAGCGAGGCGATGCCGAGGCTGCGACGCACGCGCTTGCCCTCGCTCTCCCATTCCCACGTCTCGCGACGCGTATCGACGACTTTCTGGGCGACCATCTCGAGCGCCGTGTCCAGATCCAGGGTCTCCCACTCGCTGCCATAGGGCCTGCGATAGAGCACCTGATGCTCGCGCGCATCGCCCGTCGTGAGCTGCAGCGTCGCCGATCCCTTCGGGCACAGACGACCGCGGCTGACCGGCGAGTTGGGATCGCCCTCGATCTGCACGACCTTGCCGTCCTTGACGTAGACGTCCTGCGCGCAGCCCACAGCGCAATAGGGGCAAACCGACTTGACCACCTCGTCGGCGTCGGCGGCGCGATTGGAGAGGTTCGCGGTGCGCCTGGACTTCACGGCGGCACCGCGCGCGAGCGAATCGCTGCCCTGCAGCTGGCGCAGCAACGGCCACTCGCCCACCGGGTTTCGCATGCCTGCCAACCCTACCCGCTGCACCGCCGACGAAACGAGGCCCGCGCGCCCGTGGCGCCGATCGTCCTCCTCAGCCGCCGATGTAGGACATCTCGACCTTCGGCTCGTGCGTGGGCGATGGTGTCGTGGCCGAGCGCAGGGCCGAGTAGCGATCGTTGCGCGCACCCCAGATCGCGCTCAGCCGCTTGGCGAGCTCGGCGTCATCCCCACCCCCGCGCACCAGCGTGCGCACATCGTGGCCCTCGCGCGCGAACAGGCACGTGAACAGCCGTCCGTCGGCCGACAGACGCGCGCGGGTGCACCCACCGCAGAAGGGTGAGCTGACCGAGTGGATCAACCCGATCTCACCGGCGCCGTCGCGGTAGCGGTAGCGGCTTGCGACCTCGCCGTCGTGGCTCGGCGCAAGCGGCTCAAGTGGCCAGCGCTCACCGATCACGGCCACTATCTCCGAAGCCGGGACCACCTCCCCCAGCTGCCAGCCGTTGCTCGAGCCGACGTCCATGTACTCGATGAAGCGCAGCACGTGTGGGGTGCCGCGGAAGCGCGCGGCCATTGCCTGCACCTGGTGCTCGTTGAAGCCTCGGCGCACGACCATGTTGACCTTGACCGGGCCCAGCCCCGCCGCGGCCGCCGCCTCGATCCCGTCGAGGATGCGCTGCGGGGAGATGGGCGTGTCGCTCATCGAGCGCAGCGTGCCCTCATCGAGCGCATCCAGGCTCACGGTCACCCGGTCGAGGCCCGCCCGCGCAAGCGCCTCGGCGCGCGAGGCGAGCAGCAGGCCGTTCGTGGTGAGTGCCAGATCCTCGATCCCATCTATCTCCGCCAGCATCTCCACGAGCTGCTCCAGTCCCCGCCGCAGCAGCGGCTCGCCGCCCGTGAGCCTGAGCTTGCGGACGCCGTGGTCGGCCAGGATGGCGGCCACGCGCGCGATCTCCTCGAAGCTCAACAGCTCCGAGCGCTCGAGGAACGCGTGTCCCGGCCCGAACGCCTCCCGCGGCATGCAGTAGGGGCAGCGCAGGTTGCAGCGATCGGTGACCGAGATGCGCAGGTCGCGCAGGGGGCGATCGAGTGTGTCGCGGACGCTCATCCCCCTGTTCTACCCAGCTTCGCACGGAGACTAAGCTGCGAGCTGTGACCCGCGACGAATGGATCGCAGCGTTCGCCCTGCAGGCCGGCGTGGAGCGTCCCTCGCCGGAGGAGGTGCGGGAGCTGCTCGAGCTCGCCGGAACTGCCGCCCATGCCTCGGAACGGACCGCTGCGCCGCTGGCCTGCTGGATCGCAGGGCGCTCCGAGCTGCCTCTCGATGAGCTGCGCGCGCTCGCGGAGGGCATCGCCGAGGTTGGCGAGTAGGGCCGTATTGCGGCTCAGCTGACGCATGTGAGCCACTCCTCGGCCGTATGCAGATCCTCGCCATCGTTGACGTTGAAGCACAGACGCTCGGGGTTGCCAAAGCGGCTCAAGTCCGTTGCGTCGAGGACGTGCGGATCGAGCGCTCGCATGGCCGTGCTCAGCGAGCGCTCCTCCGCGAGCGAGCTCTTCAGGGAGCCGATGTCAGTGGTGAGGCAGCGCGAGAGCAGTGGTTGCAGGCGGCCATCGACTTCCGGGACCGCCGTGCCCTCCAGCTCAGCGAGCCATGTGAGCAGGGGAGCTGTGAGAAACGGCATGTCACACGCGACGAGTACGACCGCCGGCACAGAAGAGGCGGCGGCAAAGTCGAGCGCCGCGATTGCCCCGCACAGCGGGTGCACGGGCTCCTCTGGCTCCGCCAGCACTCGCTCCTGGAGCCCGTGGGGGAGCGTGGTGCTGTGCTTGGCCACCACCACCGCCTCGAGCCCCGCGGCGCGGACGGCGGCGAGAGGGTAGGAGATCAGCGCGCGACCGGCCAGCATCGCGGTCGGCTTTGCGCCTCCCATGCGCTGTCCGAGCCCACCGGCGAGCACCGCCACGATCGCTGCCATGGCTTTGAGTCTGGCACTACAGTCCGTGGATGATTGATTCCGCGAAGGACGTGAGCCCGCAACAGCGCGCCGCCGGGCGCGCCGAGCTCCTAGAGGTCGATGTCGCCCGCGGGCTCGTGCTCGGGCCCGTGCGCCCGCTGCCGTCCGAGGAGGTGGCGAGCGCTGAGGCACTGGACCGGGTCCTCGCCGAGGACGTGGTCGCAGAAGTGCCGGTGCCCGCATTCGACGGCTCGGCGATGGACGGCTATGCGGTGCGCGCCGAGGATGTCGCGGCAGCAACTGAGGGCGCGCCGGCTTTGCTGCGCGTGGTCGGGGAGTCGCGGGCAGGGCGCCCCGCGCAGGCGACGCTCACAGAGGGTTGTGCGATCGCCATCTCCACCGGCGCGATGACCCCCGTGGGTTGCGATGCGGTTGTCAGGGTCGAGGACACACGGGGGCGCGGAGAGGAGCAGATCGAGGTGCTCGTTGCGGTCGGTCGCGGTCAGGACATCAGGCGCGCCGGGGAGGACATCCGCGCGGGTCAGCAGGTGCTTGCGCGCGGTCGCCCCCTCGGGCCGGCGGAGGTGGGAGTCCTTGCCTCGCTGGGGCGCACCACGGTTCTCTGCGCTCGACGCGCGCGCATCTCGGTGCTCGTGAGTGGCGATGAGCTGCTGGCGCCCGGCGAGGAGTCGCGCCCGGGATCGGTGCGGGACTCCAACTCGCTGACGATCGCCGCGCTTTGCAGGTGGGCCGGCGCCGATGTCGTCCGCGTCGGCTCGGTCGGCGATGACGCGGCGGCGACCACGGCGGCTCTCGCCGTAGCCCTCGAGGACGTTGATTTGGCGATCGTGTGCGGGGGCGTGTCCGTGGGCATGCACGACCACATCCGCCCGAGTCTCTCTGAGCTCGGGGCGCTCGAGGAGTTCTGGGGGCTTGCGCTGAAGCCCGGCAGTCCCACCTGGTTCGGGATGCTCGGGCAGACGCTCGTGTTCGGCCTGCCCGGCAATCCCGTTTCGGCGATGGTCACCTTCACGCTGCTCGTGGCGCCAGCGCTGCGCGCGCTGCACGGTCTGCCCGCCGAGGCTTCGCGGGCGAGTGCTGTAATGGGCAGCGACTACGCGAAGCCTGCAGGCCGCGCGCATGCGGTGCGCTGCCGCCTGAGCGTCCATGAGGACGGCTGGCACGTCGAGCCCACGGGACCGCAGGGATCGCACGTGCTCACCTCGATGCTCGACGCCGACGTGCTCGCGATCGTGCCCAGCCATGTGGAGCTGGTGCGTGCAGGCGAGCGCGTCGAGATCGAGCCGGTTCGCGCATGGGCGAGTGGTAGCGCGCGATGAGGGCTCCAGAGGTCCAGGAGGGCACGATGGAAGTGGAGGTGCGGCTGTTTGCGATTCTGCGCGAACGCGCGGGACGCGATCGTGTGCGGCTCACGCTCGCCAGCACCGCTACGGTTGCCGACGCGCTGCACAGCCTCGCTGAGGTGGAGGGGCTCGGCGGGATTCTGGAGCGACTGCCGGTGCGCCTGGCCGTAAACCGCGACTACGCGACTCCCGAGACGGCGCTCTCGCCGGATGACGAGCTCGCCCTGATCCCGCCTGTCAGTGGAGGAGCTTGGGGTGCTGCCGCATGTCACGTGCTCGTGACCGACGAGCCGCTTTCGCTCGATGCGCTCTCGCGCAGGGTCAGCGATCCGCGGGCGGGCGCGATAGCGATCTTCCAGGGCGTTACGCGTGAGGTCGATCGCCTGGACTACGAGGCCTACCTGGCCATGGCCGAGGAGCGCATCGAGGAAATCATGCACGAGTGCATTGCGACCCACGGCCTGTGCGCGGCCGCCGTCGAGCACCGGGTCGGCAGCGTGCCCCTAGGGGAGCCGAGCGTGATCGTGGCGGTGTCGGCGCCGCATCGCTCCGAAGCATTCGCCGGCGCCCGCGAGGTGATCGATCGTGTCAAGGCGGAGGCTCCCATCTGGAAGCGCGAGCACGCCGCCGGTGAGCCCGCTCGCTGGGCACAGGGGACGGTGCCGACGCCATGAGCCCCGAGCGGCCCACACACATAGGCGAGGATGGGCGCGCTCGGATGATCGATGTGGGCGAGAAGCCTGTCACCGAGCGCGTGGCGCGCGCTCGCGCCCGTGTGCGGATGGCTCCCGCTACCGCGCGTGCCGTCGAGGCCGGTGACGGGCCCAAGGGCGAGGTGCTGGGCGTGGCTCGCTTGGCAGGCATCCAGGCCGCCAAGCAGACAGGCCAGATGATCCCGCTCGCTCATCCCCTGCCGATCACCTTCGCCGACGTGCACGGCAGCGTGGATGTCGAGCAGGGCCTCGTGGAGCTCATCGGCGAGGTGCGCACGGTCGGACGCACAGGGGTGGAGATGGAGGCCATGAGCGCCTGCGTGGTGGCCGCGCTTACCGTCTATGACATGGTCAAGGGCCTTGAGCGTGGAGTGGTCGTCGAGCAGATCGTCCTGCTTGAGAAGCGCGGTGGCCGCAGCGACTACTTCCTGGAGGAGTCGTGATCCGCGCGGCGATCATCACTATCAGCACCTCCAAGTCCGCGGGCGACGGACACGACGAGAGCGGCCCCCGTCTGGCGGCGCTGGCCGAGCGCATCGGAGCCGAGGTCGTCGGGCGCGAGGTCATCCCCGACGATCGCTCCCAGATCGAAGAGCGTTTGCGCCACTGGATCGATGATGGCTGTTCGCTCGTACTGAGCACGGGCGGCACCGGCCTCGCGCACAGCGATGTGACGCCCGAGGCCACCAGGGCGGTGATCGAGCGCGAGGTGCCGGGTATCGCCGAGGCGATGCGCGCAGCATCCAAGCCCCATACGTGCCACTGGATGCTCTCGCGGGGAATCGCCGGGGTTGCCGGATCGAGCTTGATCGTGAACTTCCCTGGTAACCCAGCGAGCATCGATCAGGTGGCAGAGGCGATCGTCGATTCGTTGCCCCACGCGCTCGCGCTTCTCGCCGGACGCCCAACGGCTCACTAACGACTACCTTTAGCGCCATGGCCACAGGCGAGCAGGCAATCAAGCACGAGGATCAGGGCACCACACTCGCCGCGGTCTCGCGCCGGATCGTCGGACTGCTCAAGGAGCACTACGGCAAGGGTCCGACGAAGGCGCGCACCTATTACTCCGGTGATCTCGTAGTGGTGCTGCTCAGCGGCGGTTATACGCAGGCCGAGAAAACCCTGATCGAGGATGGTCGCTCACGGGCCGTGATGGACCTGCGCGCCGAACTGCAGGAGGTCATGAACGAGCGCTTTCGCAAGGTGATCGAGGAGGAGCTTCAGCGTGAGGTGATCGCCTTCATGAGCGCCGGCCACCACGACCCCGACTACAACGCCGAGGTCTTCGTGCTGGCGTCGCGCGAGACGGAGGGCTCCAACGGCTCCGCCGACGTGGCTACAGGGGACGAGCTGCAGTACGGCGCCGAGGACTAGCTTCAGCGCCGGTACTCGAGCAGCGGCGGGCGCTCGTCGATTGGCACTCGCCGGGACTCCATCTGGGTCTCATCGCCGAGGGGCGGCAGGGAGAGCGAGCCGACGGCATGGGCATCGGCGAAGTCGCTGCCGAGCAGTCGGTTCGAGGCAGCCACAAGGACCGCATAGGACATCGCCGAGAGGTCGCGCAGCGACTGATGACGATTCTGGCGTACGCCCAGGTCGACCTGGGCCATTCCGTCGAGGCCCGCATGCCGCCACGCGTCGATCAGCATCGCGATCTCGACGCCATAGCCGGTGCTGAAGGGAATCCGCTCGAACAGCTCGCGCCGCCCGGCGATCTCACCTGCCAGTGGTTGATCGAAGACCGCGAGGTCGGGGGCATGAAGGTTGAGCAACGGCCGTGCCATGAGCTCGGTCACGCGCCCTCCGCCCTGCGCCAGCACGGCTCCCTCGGCGCGGAAGGGACGGCGGAAGAAGCCCTTGACGAGCTGCACCTGTGGCTCGCAGATCAGGGGTCCGAGCAAGCCGATCAGGAAGTGCTCGCCGAACTCCTCTGTGTCGGTGTCCGCGAAGGCCACTATGTCGCTGTCGAGCGTAGAGAGCGCGCGCCACATAGCATCGCCCTTGCCTCGCGTTGGGCCTAGTTGGCTCTCGATGTCGTCCTCCTGTAGGACTGTGACTCCCGCAGCGGCGGCCAGTTCGGCGCTGCCGTCGGCGGAGGCTGCGTCCACCACGACCACCTCCTCGAGCAGTCCCCTATCGCGCAGCTGGGCCGCAAGCCTTGCAATCGGCGCGATC
>JASLDD010000182.1 GCA_030151725.1 Solirubrobacteraceae bacterium | reverse complement strand
GCGTCATCGGCCATCGTGGCGACTAGCGTGTCCGTCCCCGAGCAAGTCGCGATCACCGTCGTGATCGTCACCTACCGCTCAGCAGATGTCCTGGCCGAGTGCCTGGCCTCCATTCCCGCAGCCGCCGAGGTCATCATCGTCAGCCAGGACGCCGCCGAGGATGAGGTGCGCGCCATCGCCCACCACGAGCGCCCGGATGCTCGCGTGATCGCCTCCGGTCGCAACCGCGGCTTTGGTGCGGGGTGCAACCTCGGTGCCGCCAACTCGACGGGTGAGGTGGTCATCTTCCTCAACCCCGACGCCCGCTTGGGCCCCGGCTGCGCCGAGCGTCTTGCCGAGACAACGCTCGCCAACGGCGGCACGCTCACGGGACCCACCATCCTCGGCAGCGATGGGCAGGACATCACCCGCGCGCGTAACTGGTCCACCCCCTGGACTGACGCGGTCGACCTTCTAGTGCCGCTGAAGCTGCAGCCCCGCCGGTGGCGGCGCGATATTCCCCCGGGGGAGCAGCTCTACGAACGAGGTGGCGCCGTGCCGTATGTGCAGGGAGCATGCATGGCGGTCGGGCGCGAGCGCTTTGCCAAGTTCGGCGGCTTCGATGAGCAGATGTTCCTGTTCGGAGAGGAGGAGTACCTCGCGCTTGCACTCGCTCGTGAAGGCCTGTCGGCAGTGCTCGAGCCCCGGGCGGTAGTAACGCACGCCGAGCACACATCCCTCGCCAAGGCTCCCCTCTTTGCCGTCGAGCAGTACTACCGCACACGCGCGTTGAACTATCGCCGCAATCGCAAGAGCTCCGATATCGGTCTGGCAATCGGGGCGCTCCGCTCCCTGCCGCTGGTGGCCGTGCTGCTGTTCCTGCTGGCAAGCTCACCACTCCGCACGAGCGTAGGTCTGTACCGCCCGGTTGAGGACGCCGCCTGGTGTCGCTCAGCTCTGCGCGGCTTGATGGCAGGGTTGCTCAGACAGCCCGTGTCCGGACCCGATCCAGCCAGCTAGCTCGAGCCACGCACACTCCACGGTGGCACCACGCCAAGCAGCGTCGTAAGCTGCTCCGTTTCGGAGGCGAAATGCTCACCCAAACGATCAACGATTGCCGGGCTTGACCCGTTCTCCTGCTTTTCCCCGCGCCTGTTCCACAAATCGACCCTGTAGCCAAAATGTTCAAAGCCCCGCTTCAATCGCAGTCGTCCCGCTGTTGGCAGGCGATGCCAAAGCGACCGCGCAGTGGAGTTACGGGTGAGGAAACGCTGGAGGCCCTGTGGGCTCGTCGAGTGATACGGGCTCATCCAGGCAATTCTCCGTTCCGTGCCCCCAGCTCGGTACTTGGTACCCAGGTTGTCAGGTAGGAAGTCCGACGCCACACCAATGAACTCATGCACGCGGCGCAGCAGTAGCTCCGGCGCGTTCTCCAATTCATCGGTAAAGACAACGAGGATCTGGTCGGCTGGGAAGACATCGCGGTAGCCCGCCAGGATGCGACCATACTCTCCCCACGTCACATATCCCGTGGTCTCTTCCGGCGTCTCGCGCGAACGCTCGAGCAGCCCTGGTTCGAGCAGCTCACCAATCGCATCATCGAATGATCGCTGCTCGAAGCCGTTCATCACGGCCATGTTGTAGTGAGATCGGGCGCGCTCAACTGGATCGCGCAGAATCGCAACTATACGGACATCCGGCAGCTGATCGCGAATGCGCAGCGGAATCGTTCGCTCGTCGTATCGATCTCCGTCCGGGCTTCGGGTGGGCGAGGGCTCATACACACCACCCACCATGTAGTGGGGCGTGACCGTTCCCCACTTGCGCGTCTCATCGACAAAGGCCGCTTTTGACATGAAGTCCCGCCAGCCGAGCTCGTAGACCCCATCGTGACTGAAATACGGCGCCTCCTTGCCCGCCGGCAGACCGATTTCCGGGTGTCGCCGGAGATACTCGAAAAGTGAAGTCGTGCCCGCCTTTTGCGCGCCTATGACAATGAAATCGAGCTCTTCCTTCACTTGTCTATCGTACCTAACCGCTCATCTATGGCCAGCGGTCATGGCCAAACGCCAAACAGCCGTGGCATTGATTCCAACTCTTCTGCGACACAGCACGTTCAGCGCCACATTCCACACCACAAAGCTGGCCGCATCTGCAATGGCCGCACCCGTGACACCCAGAGATGGCACTAGCGCGATACTCAGCACCACAGTGGTCAACAACCCCGAGCCGATCCCCCAACATGCGGCGCGCTCGTTGCCGGTCATGATCAGGACGCTTCCAACCGGTCCCGCTGCAGCGTTGAACAGCTGACCGACTGCGAGAATCCGC
Organism: Solirubrobacteraceae bacterium; assembly: GCA_030151725.1. Classification (GTDB taxonomy): domain Bacteria; phylum Actinomycetota; class Thermoleophilia; order Solirubrobacterales; family Solirubrobacteraceae; genus Palsa-744. Next base: position 313 of record JASLDD010000182.1, on the reverse strand, counting down.
AGCGCCGTGCCACCTGAGCCAAACGCGCCGCCAAAGATCCCGAGATAGACGCTGGGGACAACGAGAAAGAACACGGCAATCGGCAGCGATGCCAAGACGGTGGCCTGCGCGATCCGTTCCGCGCCATGCTCCAGGCCGGAGATCTCGCCCTTGGCATGCATACGCGCCACCAGCGGCGCAAACGGCATGTTTGCGGCGACGAGCAGCAGGACGATGATTTCCCCGCCCTTTTCAACTGCGCTGTAGATCCCCGCCTCTCGAGGGCCACCGATCGTGCCCACAGCGATCGTCGAGACGTAGCCGTTCAACTGCC
>JASLDD010000173.1 GCA_030151725.1 Solirubrobacteraceae bacterium | reverse complement strand
GCGAATCGTTTCGCCGCCCTTGCCGATCAGCAGGCCGATCTGCGAAGGGTCGATCTGGATGGTCTGGATCCGCGGAGCAAACTGACTGAGCTGCTCGCGCGGCGTGCCGATCGTGTCGGCCATCTTGCCGAGGATGAACGTGCGTGCCTCTTTGGCCTGAGCGAGCGCGTCGCGCAGGATGTCGAAGGTGACGCCTGTGATCTTGATGTCCATCTGCAGCGCCGTGATGCCACGCTCGGTGCCCGCGACCTTGAAGTCCATGTCACCGAGGTGGTCCTCCACGCCCGCGATGTCGGTCAGGACGATGTAGTCGTCGCCCTCCTTGATCAGGCCCATCGCGATACCGGCGACGGGGCGCTTGATCGGCACCCCGGCGTCCATCAGCGACAGCGAGGAGCCGCACACCGATGCCATCGAGGAGGAGCCGTTTGACTCGAGGATGTCCGAGACCACGCGGATCGAGTAGGGGAACTCCTCGATCGAGGGCACCATCGGCGCGAGCGCACGCTCGGCGCGCGCGCCGTGACCGATGTCACGACGCTTCACGCCGCCCATGCGGCCGGCCTCGCCCACCGAGAACGGCGGGAAGTTGTAGTGGTGCCAGTAGTACTTTTTGGTCTCGAGGCCCAGCGTGTCGAGGCGCATCTCCTCCTTCAGGGTGCCCATCGCCACGACGCTCAGCGCCTGCGTCTGTCCACGCGTGAACAGTGCCGAGCCGTGCGTCCTGGGGGTCACGCCGACTTCGATCGAGATGTCGCGGATCTCGTTCTCGCCACGACCGTCGGGGCGCTTCTTGTGCACGGCGATGCGCTCGCGGATGATCGACTTCTCGAGCTTGTCGAACGCCATCTGCACGGCGGCGCGCTTCTGCTTGGCAGCCACCAGTTGGTCCTCGGAGGAACCCTCGGAGGCCGCTGGAGCGTGCTGGGCGAGGATCGCCTCCTCGACGGCCTTGGTCGCGTCCTGGCGCTCGAGCTTGTCCTCCACCTGCGTGGCGGCGTCGAGCTCTGAGCCATGCGATGAGCGGATCGCGTCGAGCACGGCCGGATCGACCTGGATCGCCTCGAACGCTTTCTTCTCCTTGCCGACCTTGGCGGCGAGCTCACGCTGCAGCGCGCACAGCTTCTTGATCTCGGCGTGGGCGATATCGAGCGCGTCGAGGATCTCCGCCTCGGGGATCTCGTTGGCGCCCGCCTCGACCATCAGGATGGCCTCCTCGGTGCCGGCCACGATCAGATCGAGGTCAGAGGCGTTATCAGCGTCCGGGAGCAGGTCCTCCTCTTTGGGGTTCACGACGAAGTTGCCGTCGATCTTGCCGATGCGCACCGCGCCCACGGGCGTCGGCAGCGGGATGTCGGAGATCATCAGCGCGGTCGAAGCGCCGTTCATCGCGAGGATGTCATAGGGGTGGACGTGGTCGATCGAAAGCGGGATCGCCACGAGCTGGGTGTCATAGCGCCATTCCTTGGGGAACAGCGGACGGATCGGACGGTCGATCATGCGCGCGGTGAGCGTGCCCTTCTCGCCGGGACGACCCTCGCGCTTGAAGAACGACCCGGGGATTTTCCCGGAGGCGTACATGCGCTCCTCGACATCGACCGTCAAGGGGAGGAAGTCCACGTCGCGCAGGCTGCCTGCGACCGCGGTGCAAAGAACCATCGTGTCGCCCTGGCGGACGACGACTGCGCCGGAGGCCTGCTTGGCCATCCTGCCGGTCTCGAAGGAGATCTCACTACCGGCAATCTCCACGGAAACCCGCGTAACAGCATCACTACTCATATTCACTGCCTTCCTGTACCGCCCGTCGGTCGGCGGCCCGTTTCTTTTTTATTCTCCGAACGGACGGAGCTTAGCGGACCTGTGGGCACGGGCAGTGGCTGGCCGGGCACGTGCAGTCGAGGTCTACTCAGGCGGAGGCCGCGGCAAGATCGATGCCCTCGCGCAGCAGATCCACCCCGGGAAGCTCCCCCGGCGAGGCAGCCTGGTAGCTCCAACGAACGACGCCATCGGGACCCGTGATCACGAGCGCGCGCTCGGGAAAGCCGCCCGGATGCAGCACACCGAAGGCGCTGCAGGCCGCGCCCTTGGGCTCGAAGTCAGACAGCTGCTCGCTGCTCACGCCGAGCTTCTCCTTGAACGCGCTCTGCGCCCAGGTGGAGTCGCAGGAGACGCCGTAGAGCGCTCCCCCACGCTCTGAGAGCGGACCGAGCAGCTCCTCATACAGCTGCAGCTGGTCGGTGCAGACGGGGCTGAAGGCGAACGGGTAGAACACGAGCACCGTCGTGTGCCCCTGCAGATCGGACTCGGTGAAGCTCTCGCCGTCGGCGCGGGCGAGCGTGAAGCTCGGCGCGTGCGATCCTGCGGAGATGACTGTCATGGCCGCGAAGCGCCCACGGCCGTCCTACTTGCGGAGGCCGAGCTCTTTGATGAGCGCGCGGTACCCCTCGAGGTCGCGACGCTGCAGGTAATCGAGGAAGCGGCGGCGTTTGCCGACCAGCATCAAGAGGCCGCGGCGCGAGTGGTGATCTTTGCTCTGCTCGCGCAGGTGCTCGGTGAGGTGGTTGATGCGCTCGGTGAGCAGCGCGACCTGGACCTTGGTCGATCCCATGTCCTTCTCGTTCGCGCCAAACTTGGCTGCGATCTCGCGCTTGCGCTCGCTTGTCAGGGCTGGCATAGCCGGGCACGGTAGCAGACAGCGTGATGACTCATTGGGCCGCTGCGATCTCGCGAGTGCGCTTCACATCGCGGTGAATCTGCTCCACAAGAGACTCGGGATCCTCAAAGCGCCGCTCCCCGCGTAGCCGTGCGATGAAGTCGAGACGCAGCTCGCTTCCATAGAGATCGCCTTCGTAGTCGAGGAGGTAGGCCTCGATCAACTCCCCCCTGCCGGTCTGGAAGGTGGGGCGCACGCCGATGCTGACGGCCGCAGGTCGACGCTCGAAGCCGGGCCCGTACGCCAGGCACGCATAGACACCATGCCCGGGGCAGACGAGTGCCTCGTCGGGCACGAGGTTGGCGGTGGGAAAGCCCAGCTCGCGCCCACGGGCGTCGCCGTGGACGATCTCTCCACGCAGCTGAAAGGCAGCGCCGAGCAGGCGGTTGGCCTCACGGACGTCGCCTGCGAGCACCAGGCCGCGGATATGGCTCGAGGAGACGATCTCCCCGTCGACCTCGAGCAGCGCATGCACGACGGTCGAGAAGCGGCTGTCAGCCAGCAGCAGACCGGGGTCCCCCTGTGCCTTGTGCCCGAAGCGGAAGTTCTCACCGATCGAGACCTGGCGAGCGCCGAGTGCATCGACAAGAACACCCTCGATGAACTCGCCGGCCGAGCGCTGGGCGAACTCAGCGTCGAAGGGGATGACGATCAGCTCCCGCACGCCCAACGCTGCCACGAGCTCGCACTTGCGCTCGAGCGTGGTCAGCAGCTTTGGCCGGTGCTGCGGCGAGATCACAGAGACGGGATGCGGCTCGAACGTAAGCACGCTGTCAGAGCCGTCGATCACCTCGCGGTGGCCGAGGTGCACGCCGTCAAAGGTGCCGACCGCCACGCTGCGTGCGCCCGTACGCTCGACGTCTGGCAGGCGAGTGACGATCACGGCCGCACAGCCTATTGCCGGGCCAACTGGAGCGCGGCCTCCAGCTCGATCAGCGGCGGATCTAGCCAGGGCTCCCCACGGGGAGGCAGGCTCGTCGCATGGTCCACCTCGAACGGCCCGATGGCGGTGCGCCTGAGCTCCAAGCAGTAGGCGTCACCGAGATCGGCGATCAGCGAACGCACGTATGTGCCGGAGCCGCATTCGATCCGAAAGGCAGCCCGCGCGGGGCGCTCGAGGTCACCCTCGATTCCCTCCTCACGCCATAGCTGCTCGAAGCTGTAAACGGTCACGATCCGCTCGGGCATCTCAAAGCTCTCGCCGCGGCGAGCTCTTCGGTAGGCGCGCTCGCCGCCGATCTTCACTGCCGAGTGAATGGGGGGACGCTGGCGGATATCCCCGGTCGGTAGCTCTGAGTGCTCGGGTGGCAGACGACCGGTCTCTGTGATCTCGCCCTCGGTATCCCCGGTGCTCGAGCGTGCGCCCAAGCGCGCAACGGTCTCATAGCGCTTGGGAAGTTCCATCAGCGCCTTCTGCGCCTTGGTGGCGCGCCCCAGGAGCACCAGCAAAAGACCCGTGGCGAACGGGTCGAGCGTGCCCGCATGGCCGGTCTTTACTCCCCCCAATGAGCGCCGCACGGCGGCCACCACGTCGTGGGAGCTGATCCCGGCGGGCTTGTCGATCAGCAGCACCCCATCGATCTGGCGCCCCGCCGCAGACGGGGGCACGGAGCGAGACACCTATGCGACCGTGGCGGCCGTGTGCTTGTCGGGGGTGGGATACAGCTGGGCCGCGGTTGCACCGCGGAGGAACTCGACGAGCTCTACAGGCTCGAGCGTGGTCGAGAAGCCGGCCGCACGGCGGTGCCCGCCGCCTCCCTGAGCGCGCGCGATGATCGACACGTCGACATCGTCGTCTGTCGCTCGCAGCGAGACTTTGTGCTGGCCCTTGCGCTCCCCGCTCGAGAGCTCGCGCACGAGCACCGCGACCTTAGTTCCCTGGAGCGCGCGCAGCAGGTCGATGATGCCCTCCGAGTGGCTCTCCTCGGCTTCGGCGTGGCGGAAGTCATCGGCGGTGAGCGCCACAAGCGTCAGCTCGTCGAAGCGCTGGAACTTGCCAAGGGCCAGCGCCAGCAGAGCGAGCTTCCCCTCGGGCATGTCCTCATAGAGGCGACGGTTGATGGCGGCCACCTCGACGCCCACTTCGAGCAGCTCGGCGGCCATCAGATGCGCGCGCGGGCCGACGTTCTCGTACATGAAGCGCCCCGTGTCGGTGATCAGCCCGATGTAGAGCGCCTCGGCAACCTTTGGGCTCGGGCGCACTTCGAGGCCGTGCATCAGATCCCACACGATCTCAGCAGTGCAGGAGGCATCCGAGACGACGTAATTGAGGGTCCCGAACTCGGTGTTGTCATGGTGGTGATCGATGTTCAGCAGGTGGGCGCCGTCGCGCAGGACGCTTGCCGAGTTGCGATCGATGTTGCCGCAGTCGAGGAACACGACCGTGCGCTCGGCGATGTCGGCAGGCGGTTGTTGGATCAACCCCTCGAGATCGAACAGGCCGTACTCGTGCGGCAGCGGCAGGTCATGCGGTGAGACGAACATGACCGTGTCCTTGCCCAGGGCGCGCAGCAGCCCCTGCATGGCCACGAGCGAGCCGAGCGCGTCGCCGTCGGGGTTCTCGTGGGTGGCCAGCACGAAGCGTTCGTCCTGGCGGATGCGCGCGAGCACGAGCTCGCGCGCCTGCTCGATCGAGACGACTGTGTCGCTCATGAGATCTCCAGCTCGTCGATCAGCTCATCGACTCGCATCGCCTTGTCGGTTGTCTCGTCGTAGCTGAACTCGAGCGTGGGAGTGCGCTTCAGGCGCAGCTCGCCGGCGACCCTTCCCTGCAGGTAGCCGTGGGCACTGCGCAGCCCGTCGAGGCTCGCCTCGCGCTCCTCTGTCGTCGATGTTTGACCGCTGGCACCGAGAACGCTCACGTACACACGTGCATGGCGTAGATCTGCGCTGGTCCTCACATCGGTCACGGTTACAAATCCCACTCGAGGGTCCTTCAGATCGCCTGCAACAGCATCACCGATCACCTGACGAATCGCCTCGTCGACCCGACGCATACGCCCTGTGCTCATCCTATCCCTCCAATTCCCTGCCGAGCCTCCGGTCCCTGCCCATAAGCGACCGAGGACGCCGCCTAGCGCCGGTCATCGCGCCTCAGGAGGACAGCTCGCGCTCCACCTGCCGTGTCTCATAGGTCTCGAGCACATCGCCCTCGTGAAGATCCTGGAAGTTGGTCAGCACGATTCCGCACTCAAACCCACTGGCCACCTCGCGCACGTCGTCGT
>JASLDD010000165.1 GCA_030151725.1 Solirubrobacteraceae bacterium | reverse complement strand
TACGGTCGTCCCATCCTGCCCGTGGGCCAGCTGGCGGGCCCCCCGACATCGCCCGAACTGAGTCGCTTTCGGGCGCTCGCCGGCGCCTACGGCTCGCCCGGTCTCAGCTTCTTCGGCCTCGACGTCTCCCAGCCGCAGGAGCTCGCCTCGCTCGCGCTGCCCGAGCCGACGATCGCCCACCGGGCAATCGTTGCGCCGACGTTTCATCCTGGAGCCGACGGCGATGAGGTCGTATGGGCGCAGGAGCTGCTCAACGCGGCAGGCGCGCGGCTGCCCGTCGGCGGCTTCTACGGCGCCCAGACGGAGCGCGCGCTGGCACGGTTTCAGAGGAGCCATCGACTGCCCGCGAACGGCATCCTCGATGCAGCCACATGGAGGGCGCTCGAGCGCCTGCATCCGCGCGAGCTCTCTTGGGCCGGCGGACCGCCCGACAGCGCTCGCTAGCTGCGCAGCGCTCTGCAGCGCCGCACGTTCGACAGCCAGGGCAGAGTCGCACTGTCGCGTCCTGCCAGCTCGGGCTCCGTCTCCCAGAGAGCGTCAAGGCTTGCGAGCAGCACCTCGCGCGTGGGCGGGGGCATCAGAGCGACGCTGCTGCGCGAGCAGGCGAGGTCGCGCATGGTTGAACGATCGACGGTTTGCCGATGTGGGAACTTGCGATCCTCGACCTCGACGAAGCGCGTGCTCAGCTCCTCCACGGTGGGCCAATGCCCAGGTCGCTCGAGGGCGGGCGGCCCGAGCAGCTCGCGAACATGGGCAACCCATGCGACGGACGTGTCGAAGCCATTGCCGAGCAGGCCCAGCACGCCCGCTGGCCTCAGCACCCTGGCGATCTCCCTGAGCGCCGCCTGCTGATCGAACCAGTGAAAGGCCGCGCCCACGACGACTGCGTCCACGCTGCCGTCCTCCAGCGGCAACTCCTCCGCTGATCCTGCGAGCGCGTTCGCGGGCGCCAGCGTGGTCTCGAGGATCGCTCGCATCTCATCAAGCGGCTCCACCGCGGTCACTCGGTGTCCCGCATCGATCACGGCAGCGGTGAGCTTGCCGGTGCCTGCTCCCACGTCGAGCACGTCCAGCGGCTCTGTGCCCAGCAGCCAGTCGATGGCCTCCCGTGGATAGCCGGGTCTGCCCCGCTGGTACTCGGCTGCGACGAGACCAAAGGATCTCGCCCGTTGGCTCCCGTCGAGGGTCTTGGACATCAGGTAGTGCGCACCGATGGTGGGTATGTCGAACAGCTCGCCTTCCACCTCGAGACCGGCCCGTTCATAGAACTCACGGGCGCGGACGCGGGCGTTGCACCACAGCCTTCCGCCGCCGGCATTGCGCGCGTGTGCCTCACAGCGCGCGAGCATCGCCGCTCCGATGCCCCGGCCGCGCATGTCCTCGCTCGTCGCCATCCCACGCACCCGCCAGTCGCCGACCCTCGGCGTGACGGGATGGCCGTCGCGCATCACGCTCCCAACCCCCACTATGCGGCCATCCAGTGCCCCCGCCACGTGCAGGGAGTCAGGCGCGTCGTCTCCCGGGAACGCCAGCTGATCGCCCGACTGGCCCGGCCGCAGAATCTCGCCACGCAGGGGCCGCACCGCCTCGGCGTCAACAGCTTCAACCATCCACACAGCTCAGAGGCTAGCCGCCGCCTCCAGCGCCACCCGTTCGCCGCCTCCCTGCATCTCGCCAATCCAATCGTCGAGCTCCTGCCAGCGCTCGTAAAGCCACGCGATCAGCTCGTCCCGGTCATCCGGCACCTCAGATGCTGGGAAGCGCCAGAACTTCAGGTGCACGGTCGTGCCCACCAGCCCCCCCGACCAGATGTCGCTGATGTACTCAAAGCCGTCGAGGCCGACATGGCCGAAGATCACCACGTCCGCCTTGCGAGCCGACTGCAACAGCTCGAGCGTGCCCCCCAGGCGCGGGGGCAGCAGGTTCTGCAGTCGGTTCGCCAGGTGCGAGATCTCGGGCTGGCGCTCGGCGATCACCTCCTTGGCGCGCGCGAGCTTCTTCGGCGTCCAGCGCGTGCCCTCGGGGTAGATCAGCAGGCCGTCGCGCGCGCTGAGGTTGACGCTCAGAGCAGCCATCCGCTCCAGCTGCTCGGCTGTGTTGCCCGATGCTCGGCGCACGAACAGCGTCGGTACCCAACGACCGCCGATGTCGATCGTGGGGAGCATCTCCAGCTCGCGCTTGATGATGAAGCGAAACCCCAATCCATGGGCGCGTCCCACGATCGCGTCAGGAAGCGCGTTGTCGATGATGCTGGCGTGGCGGATCATCACCAATACCGGTCCGGGTCCCGCAAGCTCCAAACCCTCGATCTCGAAGTGCAGGCCGAAGAGATTGCGGATTCCGGCCAGATGACTGATCAGCCAACGCCGCTTCAGCTCATACACGCGCTCGCGTCGTCTCGCTCCGTCGCGTCCTGCAGATGCGAGCCAGACCAGACCGAGTCCGACCAGCGCCCACAGCTCGCCGAGCAGGAACCACCATCCCATCGCCAGCAGCCGCACGGCCATCCATGGCTTGCGTCGACGCAGCCACAGAACCGCATCGAGGAGCGCCGCCGCGAGCAGCAGCCCGGGGGAGAGGACGGTCAGGAGAACGAAGATCAGCACCTCGACCGAGATGCCCACCAGTCGACGCCGCAGGCGGGAGGCACGCGAGCTCTCGTCGGGGATCAGCGGTCCCAGCTCTCCCATTCCTCAGAATCGTACTCTCCGCGGCCGCCCCCCTTCACCCTTGTCTCTCACGAGCTCCCTGGAGCACCCGGATCATCTTTTGGACATTCGTTCTAGTGAACCCTTGGTGCTCAAGTAATTCGAACCGAGCTGCCGATGGGAAGTTGAACGTGTCAGCGAAGTACGGCTCGATTCGGCACCGAGCCCCTCGATCAATCGCGAGCGCGTGAAGGAGCGAGCAAGATTCTGGGCAAAGTCGACACATCCACGCAGGAGCATGAAAGCCCTCAGGCGCCGTTCGCGATCACGTGCCAGGAGTTCGACGAACACACCAATCTGGTTGCCGTGGAGGGCGAGCTCGATCTCACCACTGCGCCCAGGCTGAAGTGGATGCTGTTGGACTCGTTGCAGGAAGGGCGCAGCCGCCTGCTCGTCGATCTCTCGCTCACCACCTTCATGGACTCCACTGCGCTCGGCGTGCTGGTGGTCGTCAATCGGCGGCTCGACCCCAACGCGCGCATGGCGATTGTCTGCGATCGCCCCAATGTGCTGAAGATCTTCGAGCTCTCGGGTATGGACGGCGCGTTCGCCATCTTCCCGACGATCGAGGAGGCCGCCGCCTACGCCCGAGGGAACGTCGCCGGGGCGAGATGATCGAACGGCGCCGGCGATGAGGAGCAACAACAGGCCAACCCTCCGAGCCCGGCACGCGGGGGCAGCGGCACTGCTCGTCTGTCTTCTGTTCCTCGCTTGCATTCCCGCCGCGATCGCCAGATCGAGCCACGAGCGCTCCACCTCGGAATCGAGCGCCCCGACCCCCGTAGGCGAACCTTCCAAGCCCGCCGGCGAATCGCACGCCGAACGCAAGGCCGCCGCCGAAGCATCCACGCCTGCCCCTGTGGCCAAGTCCGAACGACACTCAAAGCACGCCGCCACCACGCCAGCCGGCAGTGGCGAAGCTCCGAGCTCCGAAACAACGACGACGACTGCGCCGAGCGCTCGCCACAGCGGTCAGCCCCATGCCCAGAGCGGTGGTCATGGTGGTCAGGACGCCGGGAACCGCGGCGATCGCGGCCAGCCGGGCGCCGGCACGGCCACGGGCGATGCGGGTCGCAACACGTCGTCCGCGGACTCCCACGCCAAAGCAAACGCCAAATCCGGCGGCAGAGCTGACAGCTCGGCTGAAGGCCGCCGCGCGCAGGAACGCGCAGAAAAGCCCAGAGGCGCCTCGCATGTCGCCAAGGGCAAGGCCAAGACCATCGAAGCCGCTCGCCCCGACACCTTGCCGAGCGAAGCCACGAGCACCGCTACGACATCTACCGCATCCTCCGCCGCCGGTCCTGCCGTTGGGGGGACGACGATCGTCGCTGCCCCGCTGGCCACTCAAGCGTCGCTGGCCAGCACCGCAGCCCCATCGATTGCGCGCCATGCAGCACAGAGGAGCGTCGCAAGGGCTCATCGGGGGGCCCGTGCGCATGCTCATGGAGGAGCTGCCACCACCAGCCCCGCTGCTACCGGGACCCCTCTTGCCGTGGCGGTTCCTGTGGCGCTTGCATCCACCAGGGCGCCCTTGGCCCACCCAAAGAAGGTGGCCAAGCACAGCGCTCCCATCACCCGCTCCTCGCCGCTGGTCAACACCATCACGCGCTTTGTAGGTGTCGTGCCGACGCCGATCTGGATCGCGATCGGCGTGCTTGCCGCCCTCGCCCTTGCGATGACTGTGCGCTCGCGCCTTTCGGTACTGCGTGCGCGCCGTCTGGAGCGCCAGCGGGGAGAGCTGCTGGAGGACGTCGGCCTGCTGCAAACGGCACTGCTCCCCGATACGCCCGCTCGCCTTGGCCCAGTGGGGACGAGCGCCGCCTACCGTCCGGCAGCGGGACCGGGGGCAGGTGGGGACTTCTATGACGTGTTTGCCCTCGAAGACGGTCAGCTGGCGGTGATCCTCGGCGATGTCTCCGGTCATGGCCGCAAGGCGCTCCCTCACACTGCGCTACTCCGTTTCACGCTGCGTGCGTACCTCGAGGCAGGACTCTCGCCGCGTGGTGCTGTGCAAACCGCGGGGGCTGTGCTGGAGCGCCAGCTCGGCGGCTCCTTCGCAACTGTCGTCGCGGCGACATACAACCCGCGGGAGCGTCGTCTCGTCTACGCCAGCGCCGGTCATCCTCCGCCGATCGTGCGCGGCTCGGAGCCTGGAGCACAGGCCCTCGAGCCGATCACTGTGAGCTCCTCGCTGCCAATCGGCGTTGGTCTCACGGGCACCCGCCAGAGCGTTGTGTCGGTGCCCGGCGCAGCGGAGATCTGCTTCTTCACAGACGGGGTGACCGAGGCGCGAATCGGCAGCGAGCTCTTCGGCGTGCAGCGGCTCGAGGACTCGCTCGCGCAGCTTGGAGCGCAGGCCACCGCCGATGAGCTCCTTGACAGCGTTGCCATGGCCGCCGACAGGCGTCCCGACGACATGGCCGCGTGCTTGCTCCACATCGAGGGCAGCGCGAAGGCGCCGCGCGCCGAGGCAGAGGAGCTCGAGCTTGGTCGTGAGGAGGCCTCGAGCCCTCGCACAGAGCACTTTCTGCTCGCCTGCGGCGTGCCTGCCGAGCAGACCGCGGAGGTCATGCGCTCCGCGCGAGTCGAGGCTGAGCGCAGCGGCAGCGTGCTGCTGCAGATCCGCCATCACGAGGAGGGACCAGAGGTGAGCTTGGGACACGACAACATCGCCTATCTACAGGCGCGCCACGCGGCGCGACAGGCCGATCTGAGGGCCTCCCGATGAGCGCCACCGGGCTCACCCTGGCACCCGACGCGGCAATGGTGCTGGGCATCGCCTCAACGGCCATGCCCTTTGCGCGCACCCGCGAGGATGAGGCCGAGCGCTGGCTGCGCCTGTTGCGCTTGCACGGCGAGGTTGGGATCGCTCTGCAGGCGCTGGGCGTAAGCGAGGTGCCGCTGCCTCGCGAAGGTCGGCATGCAGCCGTCGACGAGAGCCGCCCCGATGCGGTGGCGGAAGTCACCGAGCACACGGTCCGCATCGCTGCCGAGCACGGGGTCCACGGCGTCGGTACCACCGAGCTGCTGATGGCCGTCATGGAGGTCTATGGCGAGGATTTCGATCAGGTGCTGCGCGCCCACGGCACCGACAGCCAAGAGGTGCTCGAGCGTCTCGGCACCGGGCGTCGGCCTCCGTCCGAGTGATTCGTCGCTTCTAGCGCCACATCTCCACGCTGATCCTGCGCGGGCGGTCGGCCGGCGGCGGCCTTCTCATGCGACGCCATGGGCGCAGGGCCATGTTGACGATCCAGATGACCATGGCGGCTGCCAGCGTCGACCAGAAGCCGCCGACGTTCAAGCTGGGCACGATCGCGCTGGTGAGCCACACCATGAGTGCGTTGACGAGCAGCAGGGCCGCGCCCAGCGAGAGGATCACCGCCGGAAGCGTCATCAGGATCACGATCGGCCGCAGCGCGAAGTTCACCAGGCCAAGGATCGCGCCCGCCGCGAGCAGCGTTCCCAGATGGTGGCCGTAGGACACCGCCGGAAGGATCGCCGCCGCCAGTGCCAGGCCAAGGCAGTTGCCCAGCCAGACTACGAGCAGGCGCACCGTCATTCGTGAGCCAAGTGAGTTGCGAGTCGATCGATTCATGAGCAGATGAGAGCAACATACGCCTACGCTCGGGCGACGATTGGGTTGCCCCCTATGGCCTATCAGGCGAGCGGACTACCTATCTCTAATTGTGGATGCTGTGACACCATGGCTATACAGCATCGGGAACTTGATACACAAGGATCCCCGGCCGCTCGGCAACTCCGCTCGACGCCGGCACGACGATCTACTCGAGGATGATCGCGCGCATCGTGTGTTCGTCGGGAAGCTTGGCGAGGATCTGATGCAGGATCTCGCGCTCGGCGGCCTGCTCCCGGCTGCTGTCATCGAGGAGCAGCTTCACAGCCGTGTGGGTGATCTTCATCTGCTGTGAGTGCAGCGAGACGGTCAAGATGCCCCGCTCGTCGGGTGCGCCGTCGAGCGCGCCGAGCACCTCTCGTGCAAGACCGCGGATCTGTGGCTCGTGAGCCTCGTCGGAGATGAGCAGGCGCAGCGCGCTCGCGAGGAGTCCCACCTCGGCCGCGTCGAGGAGCAAGTGGTAGGGCGGCTCGGGCACAGCCGCAGGATCGGGATCGCTCATGGCTCGGGAGCCTACTAGCGCAGCCCCACCGCTTGGGGACGCGGTGGCTTGCAGACTTAGTCGGACTCGGCAGGCGCAGCGTGGCGCGCTCGTTGGGTGCGCGCGAACCATCCTCCAAGCGCCCCCAGAAGCATGCCGATGATGGCCGTCACGACGGCCAGGAAGGGGGGGAAGCTGCCAAGCGAGACCTTCGCGTGGGTGCCGGCGATGGCGTGTGCCACGAGCAGCGCGATTCCGTATATGGCTCCACCGACCAGGCCGCGGTCGGCGCCGCCCCAGCCGTCCTGATGCTCGAAGCCTGCGATCACGCCGCCAATTGCCACGACCGCGGCGATCGCCCAGTAGGCACCTGCGGAGACGCCAACGAGGATGCCTGCGATCACGCCGAATATCGTCGGGACAACCCCACCTAGAACGATCTGCGCGGGACGCGCACGGTCGCGAAACAGCGTCGGCTCGAACATCGGACTCCCTCCCCGGAATGTGCCCCGAGTCTAGCGCCGCTGTGTCAACGGGGACATAAACACCGGGAGCCCAGGCGGGCCACCGCTGGACAGCTCCTAGCATGGCCGTGTGCGCCTGTCCGTCCTCGACCAGTCTCCGATCTCGCAGGGATCCAACGGCGCGCAGGCGCTGAGCAACACGATCGACCTCGCGCGAACGGCCGATCGGCTGGGCTATCACCGCTACTGGGTGGCCGAGCACCACGGTGGCCCGATGCTCGCAGGGCCCAGCCCGGAGGCGCTGATCGGACCGATCGCAGCGGCCACCGAGCGCATTCGAGTGGGCAGCGGCGGCGTGATGCTCCCCCACTACAGCCCCTTCAAGGTGGCCGAGACCTTCAGCCTGCTGGCAGGGCTGTTCCCGGGACGCATCGACCTCGGTCTCGGCCGCGCGGCGGGCACGGATCCCCTCACCACATTCGCGCTGCAGCGCGACCGCAGACAGGCGACCGCCGACGACTTCCCCCAGCAACTGGCAGAGCTGCTCGGCTACCTCGACGACACTCTGCCTGGCGATCATCCGTTTGCCCGTCTGGCAAAGATGCTGCCGGGCCTGCCAGAGCGCCCCGTGCCTTGGCTGCTGGGCTCCTCTCAGCAGAGCGCGCTGTGGGCAGCCGAGCTCGGGCTGCCGTACGCGTTCGCCGACTTCATCAACCCGCGAGGCGCTGAGATCGCGGCTCTGTATCGCGAGCGCTTTGCCGAACACGAACATGCCGGACGCAGCTCTCGCACGGCGGTGGCCGTGTGGGTAATCTGCGCCGAGGACGATGAGCAGGCACGCCTGCTGTCGGCAAGCGGGCGGATGACATTCACGCTGCTGCGTCGAGGCCAGCTGATTGCGGTACCGCCGCCCGAGCAGGCCCTGGAGTTCCTACGCGCCGATGAGCTCACGGGCACGGGTGCGAAATCCGAGCGCCGCGCGATCCTGGGCTCACCGGAGAAAGTCAAGGCGGAGCTCGAAGAGGTGGCCACGAGCTACGGGGCAGAGGAGGCGATCGTCGTTTGCATCACCTACTCCCACGAGGCCCGCGTTCGCTCCTACGAGCTGCTGGCCGATGCCTTCGCGCTGTGAGGGTGGTTGGAGGAATATGTTCCCCACATGGAGCCGGCGCCTCACATTCGCAGGGCCACGGCCGCCGATGTGCCGGCTCTCGCGCAGATGCTCACACGCGCCTTCTTCGATGACCCGGTAGCCGGCTGGTCATGTCCGTGGGATGCGCTGCGCTCATCGTCGCTCGAGCGCTTTCAGGCGATTCGGCTGCGCCAGCTGCTGGTCCATGAAGAGGTCTGGACCACCGATGAGCTCGATTGTGCAGCGCTGTGGGCGCCGCCCTCGCAATGGCGGACCACATTGCGCGAAGATGCGGCGCTCATTCGCATGTTCAACCATCCGCGTCTGCTCGCGCGCATGCCGTTGGTTGCGCTCGGCTGGCTCAAGCTCGAGAGCGGCCACCCGGTAAAGCCGCCGCATTGGTATCTGGCGGTGCTCGGCACAGACCCTGCGGCGCAGGGTCGCGGTCTTGGCTCGCAGGTGCTGGGGGCCGTCCTCGAGCAGTGCGATCGCGACGGGGTGGGCGCGTTCCTCGAGTCCTCCAAGGAGCGCAACATCGACTTCTACGCGCGCAACGGCTTTCGCGTGACTGAAGAGGTCAAGCTCGTGCGCGGCCCGTCCATGTGGAAGATGTGGCGCGAGCCGCGAAGCTGACAGGGCCGGCGGCGCGTCAGCGCCTCACCTCGCAGGTCCTGACCGGCGAGCAGCAAGGAGATCCTGTGGGAGTGACACGTCATCTGCTGGCGGTCCAGGGCCAGGATCCCCGAGGAGCGCGGCTCGCGATTCGGGCGCGCTCCAGTGGCGTCAGCGCCGCCGACGTCGACAGAGCCCTCAGCGAGGAGCGCTCGCTGCTGATCACATGGGTGAACCGTGGGACTTTGCATCTGCTGGCGCGTGAGGACTATCCATGGCTGCATGCGCTCACCACGCCACCTCTTCACAAGGGAAACGCGCGGCGCCTGGCACAGGAGGGCGTCTCCCCGCGAGCGGCCGAGAAGGGGGTCGCGGCAATCGAGCGCGCGCTGACCTCGGAGGGTCCGCTAACTCGCGGACAGTTGCGCGAGCGAGTCGCAGAAGCGGGGGTCCGGATGGAGGGCCAGGCCTTGGTGCACCTGCTGGTGCTCGCCTCGCTGCGCGGCCTGATCGTGCGAGGGCCTATGGTCGGCGATCAGCACGCCTATGTGCTGATCCGCGACTGGTTTGAAGAGCCCGTCGACGAGATCGATCGGGAGAGCGCTCTTGCCGAACTTGCCCGTCGCTATCTCCGCGGGCATGGCCCGGCCGAGGACCGCGATCTGGCGAGATGGGCGGGTCTTCCGCTTCGCGACGTGCGTGCAGGGCTAGCCTCGATAGCGCGGGAGCTGCGCGAGCGCCCCGATGGCCTGGTCGAGCTGCTCGATGCTCCTGCGCCCGCCCGCATTGCGCCCCCACGCCTGCTGGGTGCATTCGACCCGCTGCTGCTCGGCTGGTGCTCGCGCGAGGACGTGCTCGGCGAGCATCGGCAGATCGTCACCGTCAACGGGCTGTTTCGCCCCTTTGCCCTCGTGGGGGGCCGCGCCGTCGGGACGTGGAAGCTCACTGCCGGCAAGCTCGAGCTGCAGCCCTTCGCCTCTTTGAGCAAGCGCGTAGAGCAGGCGCTGGAGCGAGACGGCTTGGATGTGTTGCGCTTCCTCGGGCTTTCGTCTTAGAGAGGGCTCGGCGCCGGCACTCGGAGAACGACGGGGCCGGTGGGCGTCGCGCTGCCTCCCAGCGGCTCGCTCGTAACCAGAACTTCCTTGACCCCGTGGCGCAAGCCTCCGGGGACATCGACGGTGCCGCTGCCTTTGCTCGTGACCGTGAATAGCGCGTCGGTGGGACGAGGGGTGGCGCTGGGACCGACAAGCCAGACCTCATAGACCTCGCCGATCGGGGGCTCAGCCATGTCGCTGACCGTGAGCTCTGCGCGCGAGCCGGCGCGATGCAGCGAGGCGTACGGCTCGGCGAGGTTGCTCGGCGAGCTGTTGCCGGAGGACAGCGTCGACGTGAGCACTGCGCCCAACGCGACTCCGGCAATCAGGCCCATAGCCGGCCCGACCAACTTCGCGCGGAGGCTTGACGGCCCGCCCCGCTCTGCATCCTGAGCCCGGCGCCCAGCGTGGCCATGCACACCAGACAGCACGCGCTCGCGCAGGCCGCCCGATGCACTCATTTGAGTGAGATCTAGGTCCGGTGAGGTCGCTGGCCGGCGCTTTTGCGAGAACGAGATTCTGAGCATCACCATGCTCCTACGCACGCCATCGGATCTTGGATCACTCGATAGAAAATTACGGGTTGTCTCCCAGAAATATCGAGCATCTGTTGATCCATATTGCTCAAATGGGCGTAGTGACAGAAACACGGCGAAAAGCAGGAGAGTTCTCCCGCGGCCGATCCGGTAACCCCCGAGAATGGGAGAAACAATGACTCACATGATTAACATCGATGAGCTGGACGTGGATGGGGCGGTCCGTGAAGCGGCAGACGCCGTCTCCGGCGACACTCGCCTCAGCTTCCTAAAGAAGGCCGGCCTTGCAGGCGGTGCAGCGATGAGCGGTGGAGCCCTTCTATCAGTGCTCGCGCCGAGCGCTCTCGCCTCGGGCGGCCGTCCGCCGTCATCTTTCGGCAAGGGTGATGTCGGGATCCTCAACTACGCGCTGACGCTCGAGTACCTCGAGGCTGCCTTCTACAACGGCGCAACGGCCGCGAACATGTCGCTCAGCCCCCAGGTTGGCGCGTTCCTCAAGACGGTGACCGCCGACGAGAACGCTCACGTGTCGTTCCTGAAGAAACACCTCGGCGGCAAAGCTGCCAAGGAACCAAAGTTCAACTTCAAAGGCGCGAACACCAGCCCCGAAATGTTCATGAAGACAGCGGAGGTGCTGGAGAACACCGGCGTCCACGCTTACTCGGGTCAGGCGCTCAACATCAAGACGCCCGCATACGTCAAGGCGGCCATCTCGATCCTCACGATTGAGGCCCGTCACGCCAGCGTGATCGGCATTCTCAACGAAGGCGCCGCGCCGAGCGGCAAGGAAATCGCCCCCAACGGCCCGTTTGACACGCCGTTGACAGCCGCCAAGGTCCTCGCTGCTGTGAAAGCCACAGGTTTCATCGTCTAAGACTGAAAACACCGTGCTCGCGCCGCCTTCGTGGATATCGATCCGCGAGGGCGGTGCTCGCACCGGCGCGCTTTAACCAAAAGGCGAGGCGTGCCGAGATCTCGCAGTTCACAACGTGATCCATTTCGGTCTGTGTGACGAATAGGAGTCAGTGCCGCGTGGCCGCTCTCACGGGACCGGCGGATTGTCAAGAGCAGCGGTGCAACTCGCGGCTGCTCGAAAGTCACAAAGCGGAGGTATCGAAGATGTCGAGTCCACCTATCGAGGAGTCAGCACCGCAGCCCGCCGGCATTGTCGAGCGTCTCGTGCGAGACGATCTCGATCGCAAGAAGTTTCTGAAGATGGCCGGCAGCGCCGGTGTGGCCAGCTTCGGCGCATTTGTGCTGGCGGCGTGCGGCAGCAGCAGTTCCAGCAGCTCATCGACTGCAGCCGCACCGGCGAGTACCGCGACGACGGCGTCGTCGAGTGGGACCGGCGACATCGCCATCCTCAACTACGCGCTCACGCTCGAGTACCTGGAGACCGAGTTCTACGAAAAGGTCGTTACCGCCGGTCTGTTCAACGGCAAGGTCGGTGCCCTCATCAAGGACTTCGCTCGCCAGGAGGCCTCGCACGTCGCGGCGCTCAAAGCCGCGGTCACGAAGCTCGGAGGTACGCCCGTCGCTCAGCCGGAAGGCAAGTTCCCGATCACCAACGCGACAGCGGTGGCCGAACTGGCCTACACGGTCGAGAACCTCGGTGCCTCCGCATATCTGGGGCAGGCCGGGAACATCCAGAGCCCCGAGGTTCTGGCATCGGCGCTGGCCATCCACTCTGTGGAGGCGCGTCACGCCGCGACCCTGGGCACGCTCGTCAAAAAGTCGATCACCCCGGATGGCGCCTTTGCCAAGCCGGCTGACATGTCAACTGTCCTGGCGGCCGTCAAGCCGTTCCTGGCCTGAGCGCTGAGGAGAAAAGGAGCATGAAAGCTATGTCCAACAACACGATCACAGATCCCGGGTCAGCTGGGTTGGCGAGTC
>JASLDD010000146.1 GCA_030151725.1 Solirubrobacteraceae bacterium | reverse complement strand
GGTTGCCGCATGGACCAAACGGTATGGACAGAGAGGAAGTGGCCCGCAATCAGCGGACCCGCCTCTACGGGGCGATGATCGAGTCGATCTCTCAGCGGGGCTATCACGCGACGACGGTGGCTCATGTTATTGGCCTGGCCGGCGTTTCACGCAGAGCGTTTTACGAGCAGTTCTCCAACAAGGAGCAATGCTTCTTGGCGACCTACGACATTGTGGTTGCGGGAACGCGCAAGCGCATGCTCGACGCCTGGGCGGGCGAGCGAGGCTGGGCAAACCGCGTTCATGCAGCGTGTAAGACGCTGCTCGACGAGGTGGCCGAGAACCCCAAGGGCCCGCGACTTGTGCTCGTCGACTCGCTCGGCATCGGGCCCAAGGCGCGTGAACGCATGCAGCTTGCCGGCTTCACTTTCGAGCGCCTGGTGGCGACGGCCTTCGCGGCAGCGCCAAACGAGGTCGGTTTCCCCAAGCTCACTTCTCGAGCGGTGGTCGGAGGCGTGCGTCATGTCGTGTTCATGCGCATGCTCGAGAACCGGGAGCGCGAGCTGTATGCGCTGACCGATGAAGTGCTCGATTGGATCGAGTCGTATCGCACCCCTGCTGCCGCCCGTCTGGGAATGCTGGGGCTCGCCAAGCCGCCGCACGTGCCGCCGACGCCGGCGGCTTTCCTCGCCCGCGACGACAGGCGGGCGCGACTGCTCGGCTCCGTTGTACACCTGACGCTCGACTCGGGCTACGCGACCCTGACCGATCCGCAGATCGCGCAGTTCGCCGGGATCTCCACCGAGGCTTTCCACAAGCAGTTCGCCAACAAGGAAGAGTGCTTCCTGGCCGTTCTCGACGAATTCGTCTCCGAAGCGCTCGACTCGGTCAGGCCGAGTCTCGAGGACGCGGAGTCCTGGCCGCAGGCGGTCTACGCGGCAATGGGGGCGTTCGTGGAGTACCTGGTCGCCCACCAGGCGCTCCTGCGGATCGCGTTCATCGACCTGTTCGAGGTTGGCCCTGGGATGATCGGACGCATGACACGCTCGGTGGAGGGCTTCACAAAGTTGCTCACGGAGTCCGGCCCTGTGCCGCAGCGTGGTCCGGCTGTTGCCCTGGAAGCCGTCACAGGCGCTCTCTGGGGCATCATCGGCAGCTACGTGGCCAACAATCGCCTCTCACGTCTGCCGTCGCTGGTCGATCAGCTCGCATTCACGGTGCTGGCGCCCTACGTGGGCCCGAAGGTCGCGATCGAGACGATCCAGACAGCACGCAGGACTCCGCGCTCCATCTGATCAGGGCGCAACGCGCTCGCCAAGAGTGCATGGCTCCGCAACGGGGGCCGTAACTCTGCCATCGTGCGCCCGATGAGCAGGCAACTCAACCGCCCTCGCCGGGTGGGACACAAGGGCGCGCACCACATCGAGCCGGGCAACACGCTTGCTTCCTTCGATGCCGCTCTGCGTCACGACGTCGACATGATCGAGCTGGATGTTCTCAGCGAGCACGCTGACGGCAGCGGACGCCTGCTCGTCGCTCACGACTACGAGGACATGCGCTCGCGCAAGCCGCTGACGTTTGAGCAAGCGCTCACACATCTCGCCACGCCGTCGTTTTCGAGCCTCGAGCTCGATGTGGATGTAAAGCTCCCCGGCTATGAGCTGAAGGTTCTGGAGGCGCTGCGCGAGCATGACCTGATCGAACGCACGCTAATCAGCGGCATGTTCCCTTCCGGGCTGGCCAGGATCCGCGCAGCCGAGCCGACGCTCCGTCTAGGTTGGTCGGTGCCGCGCGTGCGGCGCGACTACACCACCGACATGCTTACAGCGATTCCCGCTCTGGCGATGCTTACCGGCTATCGGGCGATGCTCCCCCGCCGTGCCCGCGCGGCTCTCTCCGAAGGGCGCTTCGATGCCATCATGGCTCACTGGCGTGTCGTCACGCCGGCTCTTGTGCGCGCGGTGGCAGACGGCGGCGGCGAGATCTACGTGTGGACGGTGGACGACGCACGCATGATCGACAAGCTCACCGCCATGGGCGTCGATGGAATCATCACCAACGACCCGCGCCTATTCAGCCGATCAGGCACGTAGCGGCGCTAAAGCCGGCAGGGTCCGCGCCCGCCACGCTCGCATGTCCCGCGACCGTGGCCCTGACCCCGGTCAGCAGGATCTTCTTACCGCGCCGCCACTGGAAGTCCACGACACCCCGCAGCTTGGCCGCCGGCTTGCCCGCCACGGGAACCAGCTGGAAGCTGCGGCCTCCCTCGCGGGGGGCGGCCGCACCCCCGACGGTCACGTAGCTTGGGGTCGAGCCGCTCGCCAGGTCAACCCAGTGCCCGGTCGCGTCCAGGTACTGGAGGCGGAAGCTCATGTACATCTTGTCGTGGGTCTGTCCGTCGCCCGGCATCGAGCCACGGATGCCGACCGTGTTGGGCTGATCGGTGGGGCTGCACACGTCGATCGTGGCCCACAGTTCACGCGAGCTGAGCAGCGCGTGCGCCTTGATGGGTGGAGTGGTTGCTTTGGGGGTGGACTTGGCGAGCGAGGTCGACGCCGTGATCGCCAGGGCCAACGTGGCGCCGATAAGGGCCGCGGCGAAGCCCGCAACGCGTAGATATCTGAGCAAGAACATGCTGTGACCATACCGCCGCTCCTCCTCTTCCGGGGCCGGTCAACTCTCCATGGGCCGGTTGTGGTATTCCGTTGACTATGGGGGCGACGCGCTCAGCTGAGGTCGTGGAGCTGCTTGGGCGGGTGCCCGCCTTCTCCACTCTCGAGCTCGCAGATCTCGAGCGGATCGCAGAGGTCGCCGTCCCGCGCGATGTCGAGCCTGGGCAGGCGGTCTTTCGCGAGGGGGATTCGAGCGACACGTGTTACGTCGTCCGGGAGGGCCACCTCCGCGCCGTGCGCTCACATGGTGACGGGCGCACGATCACGCTGGCGACCTTCGGGCCGGGAGACATCTTCGGCGAGCTCGCCATGTTCGAGGACGAGCGGCGCTCCGCAACGGTGGAAGCCATCGAGCCGACGAGCGTCGTCGGCGTGCTGGGGCCGGACATGCGCAGGCTGATGGGAGAACACCCAGCCATCGCTGCACGGCTCGTGATCGCGCTTGGACGGCGCCTGCGCGAGATGAACGAGCGCCTCTCTCGCCAGTCCTTTCAGACGGTGCAGAGTCGCGTGGCCGTGGCGCTCAGCAATCTGGTCGAGCAGGAGATCGCAGCCGGCAAGGACGGCTCAGACGTGCTCGTCACGACCACCCAGGCAGACCTGGCGCAACTGGCGGGATCCTCGCGCGAGTCCGCCAGTCGTTTCCTCGCCGTTCTCGAGCGAGCCGGGGTGATCTCCCAGGGCCGCGGTCGCCTCGTGGTCCACGACGCAGACGCGCTGAAGCAGTATGTCTTCTAAACGTCCGCGCGGATCGCAGACGCGTGAGTTCTCCGCGGGCGGGGTCGTGGTGCGCGGCGAGGACGTGGTGGTGATTGTTCCCACCCGCCGCGCCGCCGACGGCTCGCGGGTGCTCGCCCTGCCGAAGGGTCACGTGGATCCCGGCGAGACGCCCATCGAGGCCGCCACCCGTGAGGTTCGCGAGGAGACGGGCATCGTCGCCGAGCCCGTTTGCGAGCTCGGCGAGTCGCGCTACTGGTACAGGCGCGAGGGGCGCACGATCGGCAAGCGCGTCTCCTTCTTCCTCTTCGACTTCCTCGGAGGCGACACAGCGGACCACGACGACGAGGTCGAGGAGGTTCGCTGGATCTCCCTCAAAGAGGCCGAGAGCACCCTCAGCCACACCGCCGAGCGCGAGATGGTGACGCTGGCGCTGGCCTACCTGGCCAAAGACCGATAGCCTGCCGAGCGCAATGCAGGTCTTGAACTTCTACTCCACGATCTTCGCCGACGAGCTCAAGCGCGGGCGCAAGACCGCCACGATCCGCCTGGGGGACAAGTCGGGCAAGTACCGCAAGAACCAGGCCGTGCTCGTGACCATCGGCTTTCAGTACTCCCCGCGCGAACGCATCTTCGAAGCGGTCATCGACAACGTCGAGGTCATGAAGCTCGCCGAGCTCTCTCCGCGCGACATCAAGCACGACAACCCCGAGTTCCGTCGCCAGGAGGAGCTCATCAACTTCCTCGAACAGATCTACGGCCGCGAGGTCTCGACCGAGGACATCGTCACGGTCGTGCGCTTCTCCCAGATCCTCGAGAACCCCAGCGGCATGACCGAGGCCATGAAGGGCTTCGGCGGCGCCCAGAACTAAAAGCGGCTGAGAACACACTTAGCGGAGCGGCGTCCTCGGTCGCTCGCGTACCAAAGCCTGGAGACACTCGCTTCGCTCGCATCCAGGACGCCACGCGGGTCGGTGGGTCCTCAATCTTGCTCCGCTCGGCCCTCTTCCGCCTCTTCATCGCGTTCGCTGGGCCCGAGATTGGCAGTCTCGGTGCTCGACTGCCAATTTTCCCTTGCAGCTCTCTGAATCTTCTATATATTGATGTTGCAGTTGGCACTCTCGTGATGGGAGTGCCAAAAGAGGTGGCTCGCCAGTCAATAGAGGGCCGCGGGCTGCCGGTCGTATTCTCAAACGGAGGTTTTTCGATATGAAGCTCAAGCCCCTGGGCGATCGTCTGATCGTGCAGGCGATCGAGGAGGAGCAGACCACTGCCAGTGGCATCGTTCTCCCCGATACCGCCAAGGAGAAGCCCCAGAAGGGCAAGGTCCTCGCTGTCGGCGACGGCAAGCTCGACGAGGACGGCAAGCGCATCCCGCTGGACGTGAAGAAGGACGACGAGGTCCTCTACAGCAAGTACGGCGGGACCGAGATCAAGGTCGACGGGGAGGATCTGCTCGTTTTGCGCGAGTCCGATGTCCTCGCCCGCGTCGAGTCTTAAGGAGACTGAGGAAATATGGCTCACAAGGAACTGAAGTACGGCGCAGAGGCGCGCAAGTCGCTCGAGGCCGGCGTCGACGCGGTCGCCAACGCGGTCAAGGTCACACTCGGCCCCAAGGGCCGCTATGTGGTGCTCGACAAGAAGTTCGGCGCCCCCACCATCACCAACGACGGCGTGACCATCGCTCGTGAGATCGAGGTCGAGGACGTCTTTGAGAACCAGGGCGCCCAGCTCGTGCGCGAGGTCGCCACCGCCACCAATGACGTGGCCGGAGACGGCACCACCACGGCGACCGTGCTCGCCCAGGCGATCGTTCGCCAGGGCCTGAAGAACGTGGCCGCCGGTGCCAACCCGCTGGCGCTCAAGCGCGGTATCGAGAAAGCAGTCGACGAGGTCGTCAAGAACATCGCGACCCAGTCCAAGGAGGTCTCCGGCAAGGACCAGATCGCCCGTGTGGCGACGATCTCCGCCGGCGATGAGGAGATCGGCGACGTGATCGCCGACGCCATCGAGAAGGTCGGCAAGGACGGCGTGGTAAACGTCGAGGAGGGCCAGACGTTCGGCATGGACCTCGAGTTCACCGAGGGCATGCAGTTCGACAAGGGCTACATCTCGCCCTACATGGTCACCGACCAGGACCGCATGGAGGCGACTCTGGAGGACCCGTTCATCCTGATCGCCAACTCCAAGATCGGCTCCGTGCGCGACGTGCTGCCGGTGCTCGAGGCAGTGATTCAGTCGGGCAAGCCGATCCTGATCATCGCCGAGGACGTCGAGGGCGAGTCGCTGGCGACGCTGGTCGTCAACAAGCTCCGCGGCACCTTCACCGGCGTGGCCGTCAAGGCCCCCGGCTTCGGTGACCGTCGCAAGCGGATGCTCGAGGACATCGCCATCCTGACCAACGGCGAGGTCATCACCGAGGAGATGGGTCTGAAGCTGGAGAACACAACTCTCTCCCAGCTCGGTCGCGCTCGTCGCGTTGTCGTCTCAAAGGACACCACCACGATCGTCGACGGCGCCGGTGAGGCCGATGCGATCAAGGGCCGCATCAACCAGATCAAAGCCGAAATCGAGAACACCGACTCGGACTTCGACCGCGAGAAGCTCCAGGAGCGCCTTGCAAAGCTCTCCGGCGGCGTCGCAGTGGTCAAGGTCGGAGCGGCCACCGAGACGGAGATGAAGGAGAAGAAGCACCGCGTCGAGGACGCCCTGCAGGCAACTCGGGCGGCGCTCGAGGAGGGCATCGTGCCCGGCGGTGGCGTTGCGCTGCTGCAGGCCGCTGCTGCCATCAGCATCGGCGAGAACGGCGCCTCGGCAGACGGCTCAGACGATGAGCGCACAGGCGCGCGCATCGTGCTCCGTGCTCTGGAGGAGCCGCTTCGTCAGCTCGCCGAGAATGCGGGCCTCGAGGGCTCCGTCGTGGTCAACGACGTGCGCAAGGCAAAGAAAGGCCACGGCCTCAACGCCTCCACCAACGAGATCGTCGATCTCGTTGCCGGCGGCGTCATCGACCCGGCCATGGTCACGCGCTCAGCGCTTCAGAACGCCGCATCGATCGCCAAGAACATCCTCACCACCGAGGCGATCGTCGCTGAGGTGCCCGAGGAGTCAAACGGCGCCGGTGGCGGCGGTGGCATGCCCGACATGTCGGGGATGATGTAGGCAGTAGCAAAAGCACAGCTGCACAGCGAGGGCCTGGCGCGTTGCCGGGCCCTCGCTGCGTTAAAAGCCCAAAGCGGTCCGCTGTGCTATCCGTTGCGCCGTGAATGCTTTCTGGCCTTTGGGCGCGTGTAGAACGCCGTAAACTCTCCCCCGCCGCTGGCAGGGGTGTTGGATCTCACTTCGGCGAGCGCTTGCAAGAGTTCAGGGCCTGAGAACCTGCCTGGGACGTTGACCGAGGGCGCCACCGCATATAGCGCGAACTGGTAACGCGCGTGACTGCCGCGCGGAGGACATAGTGAGTAGCGCAGCTTGCCGCTGCTCGTTAGCCCGACGCTAGCTCCGCGAGGAAGGTCTCCGGCAGGGAGGCGATGCAGAGACGGATCGATGCCTGCGACCGCCCAGTCGATCGAGAATCGGAACCTGCCCGTTGCCGGATTAGGGGTTAGGGCGAGCAGAAAGACGGCTAGTTCTTTCGTGCCCGAGGGCACGGCGCCCCATTCCAAAGGCGGAGCTATGTTCTTGCCGTCGCATGTGTAACGGGCTGGGATTGCCGACCGCACGATCGCAGCGCTTTTGAACGGGATGCTCGGTGCGGGTGTAGGTGAAGACCCGCCGCAGCCACTCGCCACAAATGTCAATGACAGGGCGGAGCCCACCCCCACAATCAGTGATCGTTGCATCGGTACCCCTCTCCGACCCACCGGCCGAAATCGCCCATGTAGGAAGGAGAAGCTACTTCTCGATCGCTCTGATGCCAAGCGATCTACAGCATTGTTTCTAGCTACTCAATGCACCTCGGCGACTGCACGAGGGCCCTCACCCACATACTTGGCGGTCGGGCGTATGAGCTTCGCCTCGCGCTTCTGCTCGAGGATGTGGGCAGACCACCCGGCCACGCGTGCGCACGTGAACATCGGTGTGAAGAGATCCGGTGGCACTTCGGCGAGATCGAGTATCACCGCCGACCAAAACTCGACGTTGGTGGCAAGTACACGATCGGGCCGGCGAGCGTGAAGCTCGGCCAGGGCGGCCTTCTCCAGCGCCTCGGCTGCCTCAAAGCGCGGTGAGCCAAGTTCGCTGGCTGTCCGACGCAGCACACGTGCGCGAGGGTCTTCGGCCCGATAGATGCGGTGGCCGAAGCCCATGAGGCGCTCGCCGCGGTCGAGAGCATCGGAGACCCACTGCTCGGCATTGCCGCTCTGTTCCACTTCTTCGAGCATCTTCAGCACGCGCGAGGGTGCGCCACCGTGGAGGGGCCCCGAGAGCGCGCCCACAGCCGCTGAGAGCGCGGCTGCGCAGTCTGCGCCCGTTGAGGCCACCACGCGGGCGGTGAACGTAGAGGCATTCATGCCGTGCTCTGCCGCCGAGACCCAATAGGCGTCAATCGCCTTGACGTGGTCGGGATTGGCCTCGCCCCGCCAGCGAATCAAGAAGCGCTCTGGAATCGTCTTTCCCTGGTCGACCTCCGTCTGGGGCACCGGCGGCTGTCCGGGCTCGCGCGCGGACTGAGCCACGAAGGAGAGAGCCATAACAGACGCTCTTGCGAGGTTGTCCCGTGCCTCCTCGTCGGTGATGTCAATCAGCTGACCAAAGCCCCACTCGGGGGCCAGCATCGCCAGGGCGGACTGGACGTCCACTCGATGGTCGCCTGAGCGCACTGTGAGCGCATGCGGTTCCGCAGGAGGCAGCCCCGGTTTGAAGTTTCCGTCCACAAGCAGTCCCCACACCTGCTCGTAGGGAACCGCGCCAACCAGATCCTCGATGTTGACGCCGCGGTAGCGCAATGCGCCACCCTCTTTGTCGGGCTCCGCAATCTCTGTGGCAAAGGCTACGACTCCTTCGAGGCCCGACTGGACCTCCGGTGCTGCTGACTGAACCGCGCTCATGGCACTCGCTTTCTGAGCTTGATGCTTGACGGGTGGCTGCCTTGTGGGCAGGTCCATATCGTCGCAGGAAATGCTCCACGAGTACGCTTCAGTCGAGCGGATGTCATCGGACGCCACTCATAGGGCTTGATCTGAGGAGGAGCCATGTCTGACAGCGATCTGATGTTTCGTTCCGCGATCGAGCTCGCCGGGATGGTGCGATCGGGGGACATCTCCTCACGCGAGCTGGTGGAGATATCGCTCGAGCGGATCGAGGCGCTCAACCCGGCTCTGAACGCTTTCGTTGACGTCGACGCCGAGCGTGCGCTGACAGTGGCTGAGTCTGTGCGGCCAGGCGATGAGCGCCCGTTTGCCGGTGTTCCGACCGCCATCAAGAACAACCGACCCGTGCAGGGCTTGCGGCTGACGTACGGATGCTCCCTGATGGAGCAGAACATGTGCAACTACGACCACAACGTCACTCGCCGACTGAAGCAGGCCGGATTCGTGATCGTGGGCACGACGACATTGCCTGAGTACGGGATCCTGCCCACAACCGAGGCGCGGATCTTCGGTCCCACTCGAAACCCCTGGGATCCGAGCCGCACTGCCGGCGGGTCATCGGGCGGTGCTGCTGCGGCGGTGGCGAGCGGCATGCTGCCGGTCGCGCATGGCAACGACGGTGGCGGCTCTGTGCGCATCCCTGCTGCCTGCTGCGGTCTGGTCGGCCTCAAGCCAAGCAGAGGGCGGATCTCAGCCGCACCAGAGCTCGGCGACTCCTCGCTCGGCATTGACGGCATGCTCACACACACCGTCGCCGACACCGCGGCGATCCTGGACGTGCTTGCTGGCTACGAGCTCGGCGACGCCACTTGGGCCCCCGATCCCGTGGAGCCGTTCGCCCAGAGTCTCGTGCGGGAGCCCGGCCGGTTGCGGATCGCTGCCACCACACTCCCGCCGATCCCCGACACGCCTGTGGATCCTATGTGCGCTCAAGCCGTTGCCGACTGCTCCGATCTGCTGCGATCGCTCGGGCACGAGGTCGAGGAGGTCGAGCCGCCGTGGCAGCTCGACGGCCTGCAGGCGCTCTTTGGTGCGGTCTTCTCAAGCCAGATAGCGCTGTCGATCGCATATTCGGGGATGGTCGCCGGACGTACGCCGCAGGCCGATGACATGGAGCCGATGAGCTGGGCCATCTTCTCCATGATCGCCAAGATGAACGCTGTGGAGGGTCTGGGTGCAGCGGTTCGGCTGCAGGCCTTTGCCCGCCGTCTTATCGCGTTCCTCGACCCTTACGACGCACTGCTTACTCCGGCATTGGCCGAGCGCCCGCTGCCACTGGGCACGCTTGATACAGCCGCCGCCGAGCCGATGGCCACGTTTACTCGCTCTGGTCTCTTCACGCCGTTCACGCCTGTATTCAACGCGTCGGGCCAGCCGGGGATCTCGGTTCCGCTGTTCGAGGGCGAGGACGGCCTACCCCTGGGCGTGCAGCTTGTCGGCCGTCCCGCTGGCGAGGGCCAGCTCCTTGCGCTTGCCGGCCAACTGGAAGCGGCGAGGCCATGGGACGAGCGGCGGCCGGTTGCCATCCCCGATTGAGGCACCACGGCCCGTAGGGCGTCGAGCTCAACGTGTGCCGAGGACGGCCGCCATGCGCTGCGGTGTGACTCCCAAGGATTCCGCATCGGCCGTCCCTCGTACAGACGTCATGGAGACCTCCATCAGCTCCGCCTCGTCCCATGTCGCAAATGCAGCCGATCCGGCCACGCGCTCGAGCAGGCGAAGTCCGCGCGAGACGAGCGGCGTCGGGACCCGCAGCAGCGGTCTGCTGCGGCCGAGTGAGCGCAGCAGCAGGCTGACGATCTCGGCATGGCTGAGCGTGTCTGGGCCGGCCAACTCGTAGCGCTCATTGCGGACCGAGGAGCTCTCTCGAAGACACGCCACCACGCACTCAGCAGCGTCCTCCGCCCAGATCGGTTGGAAGAGCGCCCGTCCGCGACCCGAGACGGGCATCGCCGGCAGGAGCGCCAAGCGCTCCAGCAGCGTCAGCCAGGGGTCGCCCGGGGCGTAGATGATCGACGGAGCAAACACCGTTGAGTGAAGATCGGCCTCCCGGACCGCCTGCTCCGCTAGCGCCTTGGCTCGCAGGCAACGCGTGCGGTGGTGAGGGGAGGCGCCTAGCGCTGAGAAGAACACGAAGCGCTCGACTCCTCGGCGCTCTGCCGCCTCGACCATACGCCACGTCGCTATCCCGTCGAGCTCCTCAATCGATCCACGCGGCTGATCGCGGATGGCGGCCGCTAGATGGATGACCGTGTGCACGCCACGCAGGGCATTGCGAAACGAGGGTGGATCGGCTAGATCGCCGAGGGCTATCTGCACACGCACACGCAAGGGCCCAAGGCGGCGCGGATCGCGCACCAGACAGCGGACATCGGTGCCTTCGGCTACCAGTCGACGCAAGAGGGTTGAGCCCACCAGGCCGGTCGCGCCCGTAAGCAAGAGCATGCTTCGTACAATATGCGTCTCCCAAGGGGAGCCCCGCAAATCGACCAACAAGAAAGAAGCGAATGGCCTACGTGATCGCCGAGCCGTGCATTGGCACCAAGGACAATTCCTGCGTCGAGGTGTGCCCCGTGGACTGCATCCACCCGACGCCCGACGAGCCCGGATACGACGCGGCCGAGATGCTCTACATCGATCCCGAGGAGTGCATCGACTGCGACGCCTGCGTGGAGGCCTGTCCGGTCGACGCCTGCTTTGCCGAGGATCAGCTTCCGGAGGAGTGGTCCAAGTACACGCAGATCAACGCTGACTACTTCGCCGCCGGGCGCTAGCTCGACAGGGCTACCCGTAGAAGCGCGAGACCACGAGGAGCTGGCTGAAGATGTCGTGGGCGAGAAATAGGACAACTATGACCGTGCCCACGACCGGGCCCCAGCGCCTGCCGCCCGCGCGTGCCGCCAAGGCTAGCGCCGCCGCGAGGAGCGGAATCAGCGGCAGCAGATAGCGAGCCTGCGCATATCCCGCGCCTTCGACGGTCCGGTGCAGTTGGGAGTCTGTCCCGATCAAGACCAAGATCCCAAGGGCCGCCGTCAGATACACCGCAAGCTCGCTGAGCCGGCGCCTTGCAGCCTTGTGGCTCCTCCCAACGGTCCGAAGAACGAGCAGCACCCCAATGCCAGCGAGGAGCAAGGCGGCGGTGTCGACCCAGCCTGGGAACGAGGTATCGAGCCAACCGTATAGGCCCACGGCCCGGTCGAACCAGAGCTCGCGAGGTGTGGACAGGCCTGGGAAGTAATCAGTCATGCCCGGTAGATGGGGTAGGTAGAAGTCCCATACATATGTGGCCTTGTCGAGCAGGGAGCCTCTTCCGCTGGATAGGTGGATAAAGCTTGAGACGACGCCAAGCGTGGGGTGGCCTACAGCGAGGTTGTAAGCGACATATGCAAAGACGGGACTCACGGCGATCGCCAACGCCACGGCAGGCATCCCCCACGCTTGCTTGAGGGTGCGGCGCTCGGCTGCGCGAGCGCTGCGCGCACCTAGGATCACAAGGCCCAATACGACCCCTGGGGCGAAACCCACGAAGTTGACCTTGGTTGCAAAGCCGGCCGCTGAGAGCGTTCCAATCACAACAGCCAGACGCCACGTGAGCCCACGCCTAAATGCCCGAGCCAAGCACAGGCAAATAGCGGCGCACACGGCCGCAAGCATCGAGTCGGGTGTCACCACGCCTGATGTGAACCCCAACAACGGAGTCATCGAGACCCCCAACCCGCCGACCGTCCAAGCCCAAGGTACGCCGGGCAGGAATTCACGCACGAACATAAACGAGAACAGGGCGGTCAATCCCGCCATCAGGGCGCTCAGCAGGCGCACGAGCTCGAGTCGATCGAGCAGCGTGCCTTTGGACCCAAGGAGGTAGGGGACTGTGGCCAGTCCGTAATAGAGCGGGGGCTCGGATGAAGCCACCCCCGCCCAGCCAGGACCGTCCCGGCTCAAAGGCTTGCTCAGGTCTTCCTGGAGGCGTCTTGCGGCCGCGACGGTATACGTAGCCTTC
This sequence comes from Solirubrobacteraceae bacterium, assembly GCA_030151725.1. Taxonomy (GTDB): domain Bacteria; phylum Actinomycetota; class Thermoleophilia; order Solirubrobacterales; family Solirubrobacteraceae; genus Palsa-744. Next base: position 502 of record JASLDD010000146.1, on the reverse strand, counting down.
ACTTCCGGATGCCACATCACAGCGGTCTGTCGTAGATCCGCGAGGGCGGTGTCCTCCTCTTGCGAAAAGGATTCATCTTGCCGGGTGTCGGCTCTCGGGTTGGGCAGTCGCTGCTCTTGAGCGAGCTCCTGTACGTAGGCGAAATGAGAAGGCTCATCGGGCGCCTGGAAAGGCGGTGTGAGAAGCGACCAACAAGTTGCGCTTAGGACCGCGATCAAGGCACACATGTATGCAGGCCTGGGTATCCGGTGGAGGTATTTGAGACGCTTGGCTCGCGGCCGTCGGTTCACACTCACGCTGACACTGCGGAGCAGCTCTCCCGAGGCAAGCACCGCTACAACGAGCATCAGCCCGACAGCCATGAATGCGACCCAGGTGCCGCTCGGCGCTCGACCGAAACCGAGCGAGCGAGCCACTGAGCCTGCGCGGGAAAGCCACGAGCCTTCGCCCGGACGCAGGTATTCCGTCCGCAGCCGGACGCCCTCGCCACCTTCCGCATTTT
>JASLDD010000141.1 GCA_030151725.1 Solirubrobacteraceae bacterium | reverse complement strand
GCCGCCTCCCACTAAAGCCTGGCGCGACCCCCCAGCAAGCTCTACAGATCCTGAGCGCGCTCCTGGCCGAGTTGCGAAACCTACCCGGCAAGTCCGCCGCCTCCACGAACGTCTGGGAGACGTTCCGCCGGAGACAGCAGGACTACATGAACTGGCTCCAAAACGCCGAAGGCCAACTCGGAAACTTCACAGATGAGCTGCGAATTGACTCGCTCTTGCACACCCGCGGCCATTGGGCGATCCGAGAAGCCCATCCCCAGACCCCTTGGCCCGCGCATCTCATCGAAAGCGAGATCAGACTCCAGAAAGTGACCCTAGAGCGCGTCGCGGAGGACCTGCGGCGCAGCATCGAGCGAGCTACGGGAGCAGCCGGACACATCGCAGTCGTCGACACCCATCTCCTGCTGCACTTCTTGCCGCCCGAGCAGGTGGACTGGAAACAGGTCATCGGTGTCGAGCCAGTGCGCCTGTTCCTGCCGATCACCGTTGTTGACGAGCTGGACGAGCTCAAGTACACGGGCAAGGACAGGGTGAGAGGTAAAGCACGAGCCGCGCTCGCGAATGTCGAGCGAGCGGTCGGGGCGGGGGGCTCGCCGGGCCGAGTGCGAGAGGGCGTGACGATCGAGGTCGAGCTGGCGCTCTCGGACGACGCGCGCGCCGCGGACGCGGACCGTTCAATCATCGCTGCCTGCGCCGAACTCGAACAGCTAGCCGGAACGCCCAAGAGCGTGTCGCTCGTGACAGGCGACGCCGGGATGAGGCTCCGAGCCGCGCAGCGGGGCGTGAGAGTCGTTGCCATGCCCGACAAGTACCTTCGCGAGCCCGACGAGAGCGGCAAGTAGGCTCGGCAGACACGAGCGTGTGCGGCCGGACCTAAGAGACGTGTGCGGTCCGTGTGCGGTCCATCGGAATCCGGCGAGAAATCATCGATCCGCCGACCTGCCCATTGGCCCGGAATCTGGCATCGCAAAGCCGATTTCGCGGCCTCCAGGCGTCCCTAGCGCCTCCGGGCATCCAACGAGCGTTCGATCGGGGAGACAGGATTTGAACCTGCGACCGCCCGGCCCCCAGCCGGGTGCGCTACCAGACTGCGCCACTCCCCGTGGCAAAACAAGCGGGCGACGGGAATCGAACCCGCCCTAGAAGCTTGGAAGGCTTCTGTGCAGCCACAACACTTCGCCCGCACGCCCAGAGATTCCCATCTTACCCGCGTCGCCGCCCCGCGCGTCCCAGCCCATATGTCCCCTGCGACCGCCCGGCCCCCAGCCGGGTGCGTCTCAAGCGCTCGCGCCAGGCAAGCCACGCCGACTTAGCGCCGCTCCTCCACCGGCACCTCGCCCTCCTCGTCCACCAGCCCCGGCGGTGGCCATCGGCCAAACCAGTTGTCCCGCGCCCCGTCCAGCGTCACGAGCGACCCGCTGAATGACCTCCCCACAGGAGAGGCAAGGAGCGCCACCAGCCACGCGTGCTCCTCCACCTTTCCCAGCCGCTGAAGCGGCACCGCCCGCGACATGCCTCCCCGCACGCTTGCCGGGTACTTGACCATCACCTCCGTGTCGAACGTCCCCGGCGCCACCCCCGACACCGCCACCCCTGACGTCGCCCACCGCTCCGCCAGCTCGCGCGTCAGCGCCTCCACCGCCGCCCGCGCCGCCCCCGAGTGCGCCATCCCGGGCATCCCATGGTGGGGAGATAGCGTGGTGTTGACGATCGTGCCCCCTCTCCCCTCGTCAAACGCTAGATCGAACGCCGTCTCGGCCATGTTGAGCATGCCTTCTACATTCAGACGCCACACCGCCCTCCAGCCCTTCGAAGCGATCAGCTCGGCCGGGCTGAAGAACTGACCGCCCGCATTGTTCACCAGCACATCCAGGCCTCCACAGCGCTCAAGCACGCTCTCAACTATCAGCTGCGCGCCCCCTCGCTCGCGCACATCGCCCACCGCCGTGTGCACCACGCTAGCCGTCTCCTGCCCAATCTCCGCCGCCGTCTGGCCCAGCACATCGCCGCGTCGCCCCGCAATCGTCACCCGCGCTCCACACCTCGCCAGCTCCAGGGCCGTTCCCCTGCCCAGACCCGTACCTCCGCCCGTCACCAACGCCACCTTGCCCTCCAGCAGGCCCCGCGCAAAGATCTCCGATCGCTCTCCCATGGCACGCGATCATAGGCCCACGCCCGCCCAGCCTGCGGTCCGTCCTCAATTGCCTTTAGGGTTCTCTCGTGTCCCACAGACCGCTGGTCTTCGTGTCCGGACTCACCCTTGGCGACTACCTGCTCTGGAACTGGTCGCTCAACACCAACCACGACGTGCTCGCGCTCGTCTCAGGTCTCACCCTGCCACCCCTCGCCGTCATCGCCCTATGGATGCTCGCTCTCAGCATTGCCCGCCTGATCGGCCACACCGCCCGCCTGCCCCGACGGCGCGCCAGGCGCGCTCGTGCGCGCGCCTCCCGCACCCGGCCGCGAAGCACCCGCTCGGCGCCCGCTCAAGAAGCGCCGAGCCCTCAGACAGGCACCGCACCGCCGCCGCGCAAGATCGCCGCCTGACCCCACCCTCGCCTCGCCCATGAGACCGCGCCTGCCCTTTCGCTCAAAGCGTCTGCGCATGCTGCTGCTCGGGCTCGTCGTGCTGATTGCCGCAGTCGCCCTCGGCGGCTATCTCTACGAGCGCCATCGCACCGGCAGCATCTACCACCCCCACGCCCGCTTCGTTGCCCAGCCCACGCCAACCCTGCCCAAGGTCGCCAAGGGCAAGACCCCCGACTTCGCCTGGCCGCTCTACGGCTACACCAAGAACCACACCCGCTTCTTCCCCGCCCCCGAAACCGTCCATCCGCCCTTCCGGCGCCTGTGGGTCCACAACAGCTACGCCCTGCTCGAGTTCCCACCCGTTATCTACGGCGATCACATCTTCCAGCTCGCCGACGACGCCGTCCTCACCGCCGTCAACCGCACCACCGGGCACACCTTCTGGAGCAAGCCCCTGGGCCGCCTCTCCGCCTCTTCCCCCGCCGTCACCTCCAACACCGTCTACGCCACCATCCTCTCCAGCGGCAACCACTCAGCGCCTGGGCGCGTTGTCGCCCTCAACTCCCAGACAGGCGCCATGCGCTGGTCGCGCAACCTGCCCTCCCCCAGCGAGTCCTCGCCTCTCGTAGACCACGGACACGTGTTCCTCGGCTCTCAAAATGGCACCGTCTATGCCCTCAACGCCAGCAACGGCAGCGTCGTCTGGACCTACCACGCCGCCGGCGCCGTCAAGGCCAGCCCCTCCCTCTCCGGCGGCATCCTCTACTTCGGTGACTACTCCGGCCACGTCCAGGCCATCTCCGAGCAAACCGGCCGGCGCATCTGGCGAAGCAGCTCCGAAGGCGCCCTGCTCGGCAGCGGCACCTTCTACTCCACCGCCGCCGTCGTCTATGGGCGCGTCTTCCTCGGCAACACCGACGGGCGCGTCTACGCCTACGACGCCTCCACCGGCAAGCTCGACTGGGCCGTTCAGACCGGCGCCTACGTCTACGCCTCCCCCGCCGTCACCAACGCCCCCGGCCTCGGCCCCACCATCTACCTCGGCTCATACGACGGCACCTTCTACGCCATCAACGCTCGCTCCGGGCACATCAGCTGGCGCTTCACCGCTCACGGGCGCATCTCCGGCTCCGCCACCATCGTCGGGCGCACCGTCTACTTCGCCGACCTCGGCCAGCACCGCACCTATGGCCTCGGCATCTCCACCGGCCGGCTCCTCTTCCAGATGAACACCGGCGCCTTCGACCCCGTCACCAGCGACGGCAAGGACATCTACCTCACCGGCTACACCGGCCTCTACGGTCTCGAACCCCGCTGACGACGGCGCTCGGGCTAACTGCAGGAACCCGACAGCCCCAGTGCCCGCCCCACCGAGAAGCTCGCCCTGACCACCACCGCGCCCGGCTTGCGCACACGCAGCGCCGTCCAGCCCTCCACCGAGCGCCCCACGCAGCCGCTGCCCTCGCTCACCGTCATGTAGCGGCTGAAGTGCACCCGCACCAGCACCCGCCCCGCCACGCGCGCCCGCAGCGCGAACGAGTCGTGACCCAGCGCCGTCAAGCGAGCCGACCCCGTCACCAGCGGTGTTGGCGAGCGCACCGCATAGACGCGCCAGTGCGCGCTCGCAAACACCTCTCGCAAGAACGGCAGGCCGTCTTCGATCAGGCGTCCCTCCTGTGCGCTCGACGGATCCAACGGCACGTCAGGCAGCGCCACATACGTGACCGCCTGCTCGTGCAGCCAGCGGTCATATTGCGCCGCCGTCAGGCCGTGCAATAGCAGCACCCCGTCGTAGCGGCTGTCCAGCTGCTTCTCCCAACCCCGCGCCAGCGACACGTCCGGCGCCAGCAGCGCTGCCTCCCAGTGCGACCTCGTCAGCGGCACCTCCACACGCACAGGCGGACCTCCCTGCGAGGCCAAGAAGCGCTCCACCGGCAAGTAATACGAGGCGCTCGTCGCCGGGCTGCCCACCACCGCCGCCGTCTCTCGCACAGGGCCCCACACCACCCACACCGTGCTCGCACACAGCGCCAGCGCCACCAGCACGACCCGCCATCCAGAGCTCGCGCCGGCCCCCCGCCGGCCCCGCGTAGCCATCGTCGCGCACGCAAGCAGCGGACCCGCCAGCAGCACCCCGTAGCGCTCCACGTTGCTGCCCACCGGCGAGTGCACCACCAGGCACAGCACGCACACAGCCAGATACAGCAGCGCGCCCACCCGCAGCATGCGCTCGCCCGCGGGAGCCGCCATAGCGAACAGCGCCACCACCCCCGCCGTCGCGGCGAATGACAAGATCGGATACGGCTCAACGCCCCCTTCCGGGAACAGCACCGCCAGCGCCACCACCAGCACCGCCGCCGGCACAGCCAGAACGAGCGCCGGCCCTCGCCTGCGACTCGTCAGCGTCCACGTC
>JASLDD010000134.1 GCA_030151725.1 Solirubrobacteraceae bacterium | reverse complement strand
TGTTCCACTGGCCCGCACCAGAGCGCTCGTGGTGTCTTTTCTGCTTGCCGGCACACTCTTGCGATGGACCGTCACACTCGCAAGTCGCCCGAGCGCAACCGCCGGAGCGCCTTCAAGGCTCGCAATACCCGCCTGCTGCAGCCCCACGCCGTGCGGTGTGCGTTCGCGCGGGGCGCTCTTGGGTGAGGAGAGGCGACCCATCGCAAAGAAGAGAGCAAAGAGCGCAACGCATAGGCACCCCACCAGCGCGAGCGCCTGACGGTCGATCTCCTGATAACGGATCCTCCACTCCAGCCGGCGCCCCACAGCGCGCATCGGGCTCATTCCGACGGGCACGACATCGGCTTTGCCCCCAGGCAGTCATCGACGCGCGACGGCAGCTTGCCGCGCCGCACCGTGAAGCGTGTGTACTTGCCGATCACACCCGCTTTTGAGATCCGCACTTCGAGCACCGTGCCCGCCTGAAGCACACGCTCGAAGCGGCCCAGCGACACCAGCACCGTGCCTCTCCTGGCCTTGTTCTTCGGCGTCACCCTGAAGATCTCTGGCTTTGGCGGGCATCCGTGGCCCTTGCAGACGACGCTGACCCTCGCTCCGACCGGCGCCAGCACAGTGAACAGCGAGATCTTCACACTCGACGACCTCGCCGACCCCGCGATTCGCACGACCGGGAAGGGCTGCATCAGAATCAGTTCCGCCGGAGCGACCTGGATCGTCTCCGAGACTTCGCTCGTGAGCCCATTGGCGTCCGTGACGCGCAGACGCACAACACGCGGGCCGGCCTTCGTGAACGTCGTCGTGAGCACGTGCTGACCTGGGTTCAGCGTTCCCCCGGGCAACTGCCAGGCGAACGCCACGATCGGGCTCGAGATCGCGCTCGAGGTGGACACCAGCGAGACCGGCACACCCACGCGCGGCACTGCTGGGAAGGCTTGGAAGGAGGCCACCGGGGGGACCGCCGCAGCCGGGGGCGATGGCTGCTGCGGCGGAGGGGTGGGGCTCGGAGGCGAGGTCGGCGAAGAGCCCACCTCCACGGCAAATGTGACCGTCGCTGTCGCGATGTTGCCCGCATCGTCTTCCTGTTCGACTTGCACCGTGTAGATGCCGTTTGCGAGCGTCGGACCTTCCGTGCCCGTGGTCCATGTCGAGCCACTAGGCGTCACTTCCAACGTCTGAATCGGGCTGCCTGACGGAGTCGAGCCGGCGTAGATGCTCACCGTCACAAGCGGCTGGTCTCCGCTTGCCGTACCTGCTTTACCGCTGTACGTCGGGCGCGAAGTTTCGAGCAGCGCGCTGTTGGAGGGTGCTTCCAGGGTTAGCGCCGGCGGCGTTGCATCCACCGTGAAATGGACTTCCCCGCTCTTGCCGACGTTGCCTGCTTCGTCTTCCTGTTCCACCTGCGCCGTGTATTCGCCGTCTGCGAGAGGCCCCGCAGTCTGGGCCCATTTCCCGCCCGTCACGTTCACGCTTTTAGACTGGCTGGGAGACCCACTGGCGCTGGGGCCTTTGTAGATCTTCAAGTCGACCGATGCGAGACCTTCGGGCGGTTCGCTCGCCGTGCCTTTCAGTTCCGGCGTCGCATCGTTCGTCGGCGTTGGAGGCTGCGCGATCGTCACGACCGGTGCTTTCGTGTCCACTGTGAACGTCACCGGTTCGCTTTCGCCCACGTTGCCCGCCGCGTCATTCTGGACCGCCTGCGCCGTGTAGGTGCCGTCTGCCAGATGACTGAGCGTGTCTTTCCAACTCGACCCTTCCCTGGCCACCGCCGCCGACTGCACGACCGTGCCGCCGATGGAGCTGCCTTCGTAGACCGTCACGACCACGCTCGCGCTGTCGCCGGAGAGTTCGCCCGCTGCGCCTGTGAGCGTGGGCGTCGATTCCCGGGTGGGCGAGCTGACCGGATCGATCGACACGACGGGCGCTGTCGTATCGACCGTGAACGTGACCGTTTCGGTTGCCGTTTCCGGGACGCCGTTGGTCTGTTCGACCAGCGCCGTGTATTCCCCGTCCGGGAGACTTGGCTGGGCGCTCGCTTCCCACGTTTCCGATACGAGCAGCACGGGCGGAGTCTCCACCGGGGTGCCCGTGGCGCTCGCACCCGCGTAGATGCTGAGGGAGATCGGATCGATCGTGTCGTCGGTGGTCCCTGCAAACGAAGGCGTCTGAGTCGACAGCGAAGCGCCCGGCAGCGGCCTTCCGATCGTCAGAGCCGGCGGAGCTGCGACAGCGAGCGCACTTGGGCCCAGGAGCAGCGCAGTCAACGCCGAGGCGAGCGCCAGAACCGTTCGAGCAACATTTCTCACCGCCATCGAGATGCGTCTCCCATGCTGTCGATTTGGGCCAGGGCCAAGCGCCCAGCCGAGAACCATCCACCTGCTACCTGCTTCACCAAGGGTCATGGTATTGGGATTTGAGGAGGTTTTGGAAGGGTTGGGAGCGCGCGCCCAAACGACATCCGCATGAGAAAACGCACATGGTTTGGGCTGCCGGCGCTCGGCACGCCTCGTGGACGGCGTCGCCCCGGCGAGCCACACCCGCCGCCGCCGGCGTGAGCTCCGATCGCTCCGAGCTACGCTGAGAGCATCGCTGCCCCAGCCACCCAGACCCCCAATGCGCTCGTCCTCGGAGGCGGCGGCATCCTCGGAGAGGCATGGATGAGCGCCGTGCTCGCCGGATTGGACGAGAGCGAGGACTTCGACTCACGTGCGTGTGAGCGCTACCTCGGGACCTCGGCCGGGTCGATAGTCGCGGCCTCGCTCGTCGCCGGAATCGAGCCCGCCTCGAGGTTGGGCCGGCTCCCCGAGCAGCCCTCCTTCTCCGCGCAGGAGGCGCCGCAGACCAGCCTTTGGAGCCTGCCGCTCGGGGCGGCAGCCGAGCTTGGCGGTGCCGCAGCCGGCCCTCTGGCATCGCTTGCCCTCAACGCCGCCGCCCCCGGCGGCGCGCTGCTGAGGCGCGCGGCCCTCAGTCGCATCCCCGAAGGACGTCGCTCGCTGGGCCAGCTCACACGCGCCGTGGAGCGCTCCGGTGCGAGCTGGGACGGTCGGCTGTGGGTCGCCGCCGTCGATCTTCAGCGCGGCACGCGCGTTCTGTTCGGCGCCCCTGGAGCGCCCTCTCTGTCCGTCGCCGTGGCCGTCGAGGCCTCCTGCGCGATCCCCGGCGTCTTTCAGCCGGTGCGCTCCGGCGGGCGCGCCTACGTCGACGGCGGCGTGTGGAGTCCCACCAACATGGACGTCATCGAGGTACATCGGGGCGTCTCCGTGTTGTGCCTGAACCCGACCGGCTCACTGCGCCCGACGCTCGGCTCGCTCACCGGCGCCCTCGGCTCCGTCTCGCGGGGCGTGGCCGGCGCCGAGGCGCTCGCGCTGAGACATCGCGGTGCGGACGTGCACACGATCAACCCCGACGCCGCATCAGCCGCCGCCCTGGGGACCAACCTGATGGATCCCGCCCGTCGCAGCGCCGTCATCGCCGCCGGGCTGGAACAGGGGCGGAAGCTCGCCTTGCCGCAGCGCTCCCAGGCCGCCTAGAAGAGGCTTCCCACGCCGTGGATCACGGCGCTGCCAAGCACTATCTCCAGCACCACTCCTGTCGCTCCCACCACGAGCGCCGCCACAACTACCAGGAAGTCCTCGAGCATCACCCCCAGCGACAGCAGGACCACGCCCAGCGCCGGCAGGGTGTCCAGACCTGTGAAAGGCGGCGCGAGGAACGCGCCCAGCGAGCCGCCGATGACGAGCACGCCAAAGACGATGCTGCTCAAGCGATGGTCGAACAGGAAGCGAAGGCGCGGACGCGAGATGCGCTCAAGCCGGCGGATCAGCTTCATCAGCGCCGCGATGAAACGCTGCTGGCGCTTGCCCGCGAGCTCCAGCCGACACCAGCGTGCCGGCAGCCAGATCTGCTCGCGCCCCACGATCAGCTGCAGTGCCACCAGCATCGCCACGATCTCGAACACGTGCGTGGCGCCTCCCGTTGGCAGCGGCAGCGCGGGCACGCCCAGCAGGAACACGAACAGGATCGCAAAGCTCTTCTCCTCGAACAGCTCCACCAGACTGCCCAGCGTCTTCTCTCCATCGCCGTCCAGCCAGCGCGCGAGCGCCACGCTGACCCTCTCCGGCTCCGCCTTCACCCTGTTGTGGCGGGCTCGGCGATCACCTCGAAGTCCGTGAGCGTCAATGGCCCAAACGAGGTGATCAGGGCGACATCCACAGCGTCGCGTCCACGCCCCACCACCACACGCCCTATCCGCGGTGTGTTGTTGCGAGCGTCGAACGTGTGCCAGCGCCCGTCGAGGTAGACCTCGAACCAGGCCGCGAAGTCCATCGCTTCGGGAGGAACCGGGACGCCCACGTTGGGGATGTAGCCGAAGACGTAGCGCGCGGGGATGTTCAGGGCGCGGCAGAACGTGATCGCCAGATGCGCGAAGTCGCGACACACGCCCTGTCCGGCGCGGTAGGCATCTGCAGCTGTCGTCCACGGATTCGATGCCCCCGGCATGAACTCCAGGTGCTCGTGCACGTAGTCCACGATCGTCTGGACCCTCCCCCATCCCGGCGGGACCATGCCAAAGCGCTGCCACGCCTCGTGCCCCAGCTCGTCCGGCAGGCAGAAGCGACTCGGCATCACAAAGCTCAGTACCTCATCAGGGAGTGTGCCCACCGGCGTCTCGCTCGCGTCGAGCGCGATCTCGTCGTCGGGGCTTGCGAGCGTGACCTTCGCCTCGTAGGAGATCTGCGAGGCGCCCGCCTCGAGCTCGAAGCGCTCGCAGCGGTTGCCATACCCGTCCACATAGGAGTGGTGCTCGGCCTCTGTCCGCCAGCGCTCGCCGCGGATCTCCACACCGAGACGCCGTGAGGGAGCCACCTGCAGAACCGTCGACGCCGGCTGCGTCGACTGCACCCCAAATCGACATCCCACCGTCAGCTCGAGCGTCCTGTCTGTCTCGGTGGCAGCGAAGTCGCTCATCTCGCCACTGAGGATGCCACGTAATCCCGAGTCTCCCAGCGCGGAAACGCCAGTCGGAACTTGGGGGCTCGCTCGCTGCGCGCTCGCAGCTACTCGCGGCGCAGCACCACGCGCCCGATGCCGATGATCTCGATCTCGCTCTGCGGGGCGCACACCGCCACCTCCTCGGCCTCGCCTCGCAGCGTGCGCCGCAGGAACACGAACGCCGCCCCGCCCGCCACCGCCGGGACCCACAGAGCGATCGCGCGGTAGGCGAGCACCGCGCCCACGGCCGATGTGAGCGAGACGTGGTAGAGCGCCAACGTGCCCACCAGGCCCGCATCCACACCGCCGATGCCTCCCGGCACGGGGATCAACCCTCCGAGCTCACCGATCAGGTACGCCAGCGAGAGCACAGCCAGCGACGGCGCCGCACCCAGCGCATGGAACGTGGCCCCCAGGATCAGCACGTCAAAGACCAGATATGCGATCAGGCCCGCCACCAGAAGCAGGTTGCCCTCGCGCAGCAGCAACACCGCCTCGCGTACACCCTCGCCGAGCGCGATCAGCCCCTTGCGCAGCGCCTGCATGCGCCGTGACTGCTCGCCGCCCTTCGCCCTGTGCTCGAGCCGCGCGCCCCAGCGCTCCGCCGCCCGCCCCGCCAGCAGCGTCATCGCAATCGCGCCCGCCGCAATCGCCGCCGGCAGCGCCGTCAGCAGCAGGTTGCCCTCGCCCGCGAACACGCCCAGCGTCAGCGCCAGGCCCAGCACGATCACCCCCACCACGTTGGGCACGCTCGTGAGCAGGAAGAAGGCAACCGTGCGCCGAGCGATCTCCCGACCCTGCATGCCGCCGCGTTTGAGCGCCCACGCGCCCAGCGCCAGGCCGCCGGCTCCGCCTGTCGGGAAGAGCGCGTTGGCTCCCAGCTCGGACATCCCGATCTGGTAGCTCACGCGCCAGCTCATACGGCGGCAGAAGATCATCCGAAACACGACCACATAGCCCACGCCCGAGAGCAGCTTCAGCGCAACGCCCAGCACCAGCCACGCGGGATTGGCATGCGCCAAGCGCGATCGCAGCGTGCCCAGCCCCGGCAGCAGCGTGATCAACGCCACGACCACCACGACTATCCCTACCGCGAACAGCAGGCGCGAGCGCAGCCTGCGTCTGCTCAGCTCCTCCGGCACCGCCAGCTCGCCCGCATCGACCTCCTGTGGCTTGTACGGGTGGGCTTCCACACACCCATCGTTACAACTCCGCGGCCCGCTCCCGGCCAATGCTCTGGGAGAATGATCGGCGTGTCCACGCCGGTCGAGCTCAGCGCCAAGCAATACGAGAAGGAGCTGCTGCGCCTGCAGACCGAGCTCGTATACATGCAGGAGTGGATCGTCGCCGAGGGCAAGCGCCTGGCCGTGCTGTTCGAGGGACGCGACACCGCCGGCAAGGACGGCGTAATCAAGCGCATCGTCGCCTTCCTCAACCCCCGCACCTGCCGCGTGGTCGCCGTGCCCACGCCCGGCGAGCGCGAGCAGACACAGTGGTACTTCCAGCGCTATGTCCAGCATCTGCCCGCCGCCGGCGAGATCGTGCTGTTCGATCGCAGCTGGTACAACCGCGCCGGCGTCGAGCGCGTGATGGGCTTCTGCAGCGAGGATCAGTACGAGGAGTTCCTGCGCTTCTGCCCCCAGTTCGAGCAGGCGCTCATCAACGACGGGATCCTGCTCGTCAAGTACTGGCTCTCCGTCAGCGACCGCGAGCAGGAGCGGCGCTTCAAGAAACGGCTAACCGATCCCCGCAAGCGCTGGAAGTTCAGCCCCATCGACCTGCAGGCACGGGCACGGTGGGTGGACTATGCGCAGGCCAAGGACGTGATGTTCGACCGCACAGACACCGACGCCAGCCCCTGGTATGTCGTGGAGGGCGACGACAAGCGCACCGCCCGTCTCAACCTCATCAGCCACCTGCTCTCCGTCGTCCCCTACGAGCACCTCGACAAGGCGAAGCCCGTCAAGCTGCCGCCCCGTCAGCGGCGCAAGTACAAACGTCCGCCCAAGCGCACCGAGCGCCTGGTACCGAGCCGCTACCTCGTCGACTAGCCCGACACCGCTCAGCGCACCACGCGCAGCGTGGCGTGCATCCCGAGCCGTGCGTGTTCGGGCAGCGAGCACCACAGCCGATACACGCCCGGCGCGAGCCGCACCACGCCGCTCCAGCGCTTGCCGGGCGTCAGCTGCGGCACCGCCAGCTCGCTGTGCGAGCCCTCTGCCTGCAGGCGCAGATCGTGCGGATCAAGGCCCCGGTCGACCGCTTCGAGGTTCACGGGTCCGGCCTTGATCGATCCGCTCGACAGCTCCAGGCGGTACTCGACCTGGGTCACCCGCAGGCTTGAGGCGCTTGCCGTCGAGGCCTGCCCGCTTGCCAGGGCGCTGCCGCCGACCGGCAGCGTCCATAGCAGCAGGGCGAAAGCCGGTACGCAGCCCCTGCGCAGGTTGCGCACCGACCGCGCTCTCTCGGCCTGACCCATACTTGATCCTCGACACGCCAGAGCAGCAGGTCAATCGACCATTCGTCTAGTGCGAGTAGTGCCCGGGCCAGTCCTCGTAGGGGATGCGCGTGATTTCGCGCACCGGCCCAAGCTCGCTCCACTGGTCGCGGCCCAGGCGCGCCAGCGGCGCCAGGAGCTCGATCGCGGGATGGCCGTCCCGCATGACATCCTCGGCGATGGCCGCGTTGACGACTCGGCCCATGACCACCGTCGAGACGCCGATCGTCGATGTGTCGTGCAGCACGCACTCAAGCGCCACCGGCGATGCTGCCACTCGCGGAGGGCTCACCCGCAGGCTCGGCTCGCGCTCGACCCCCACGGCGTCGAACTCACTCTCCTCGTGCGGGAACGCCGTCCCCGTCGCGTTGATCTGCTCGAACATCCACTCCGGCGCCAGGTTCACCACGAACTCGCCCGTGGCGCGGACGTTCTCGAGCGAGTCCTTGCTCCCGACCGACGTGAACTGCACGACCGGCGGGTCGATCGCAGCGACGGTGAAGAACGAGTGCGGCGCGAGGTTGTCGATCCCCTCGGCCGAGCGCGAGGAGACCCATGCGATCGGCCGCGGCACGACCACCGCCGTCAGGAGCTTGTAGAAGGCCGGATCGCCGATCTCGCTCGGGTCGATGTTCACGCGAGCCATCGCAGGACCATAGCGAGCAGGCCTGGCTTTTCCGAGGTGCATCGCGGCGAGCCCTTCAAGCGTGTGGAAGCATGAGTAATGGCCCGTACAGCCGCCGACAGCCACGAGCTCGACCTCGACGCGGTTGGCGCTCGCCTGCGTTCGCACCGCAAGGACCTGAGCGAGCGCCTCGAGGTGCTCGCCCGCCGTCCCGAGCGCGGCGCCGACCTCAACTTCGGCAAGCGGATCGGCGACGGCACCACCGAGGCCATCAGCCGGCTCACAGACGTGGGGGTCGGCACGAGTCTCGAGGTCTCGATGGAACGCGTCGATCGTGCCATCGCCAAGCTCGAGGAGGGCACCTACGGGCTGTGTGACAGCTGCGGGAGCCCCATCGCACCAGCCCGGCTGGCCGCCGCGCCCGAGAGCGTGCTGTGCATAGCGTGCGCGCGGCTGCATCGCTGATGGCTCCGCTGCCGAAGAGGCTCGTATGGCTGATGGCGATCGCCTGCGGCGCCGCGGTCGCGAACATCTACTACGCACAGCCGCTGCTCTCCACCATCGCCCATGCCTTCTCCGTCACCGATGGGACCGCCGGGCTGCTCGTCACCGCCTCGCAGGTCGGCTACGCGGCCGGGCTGGTGCTGCTGGTGCCGCTCGGCGACCTGCTCGAGCGCCGTCGCTTGATCGTGCGCATCCTGCTCGTCACCGTCCTGGCTCTCGCCGCCACCGCGGCGGCTCCCAGCTTCCTTGCACTCGCCGCCGCCCTGGTCATCGTCGGCGTGACGTCCGTCGTGGCGCAGATCCTCGTCCCGCTCGCCAGCTCGCTCGCCCCCGAGAACGAACGCGGCAAGGTCGTCGGCAACGTCATGAGCGGTCTGCTCGTGGGCATTCTCGTCGCTCGCACCGCCAGCGGCGCCATATCTGGCGCCGGCGGCTGGAGGCTGGTGTTCGCGATCTCAGCGGCCCTGATGCTGACGCTCGCGCTGGTCCTGCGCAGAGCGCTGCCGGAGGTCCGTCCCACTACCGAAGGCACATATCCCGAGCTGATGAGGTCTGTCGTACGGCTCGTGGCCGAGCAGCCCACGCTGCGCGTGCGGATGATCTACGGCACGCTCGGCATGGGCCAGTTCAGCGTGCTGTGGACGACCGTGGCGTTCCTGCTCGCAGGCTCCCCCTACCGCTACGGCGATGCAACCATCGGCCTGTTCGGCCTCGTCGGGCTCGTCGGCGCACTCGCCGCGCAGGCCGCGGGGCGCATGGTCGACCGCGGCCGCCACCATCGCTCCACAGGAGTGTTCTTCATCGCCGCGCTTCTCTCCTGGGTCCTGATCGCCATCGGTGAGACATCGCTGGCAGCCCTGATCCTCGGGATCGCAGTCCTCGACTTCGGCGTCCAGGGAGCCCAGATCACCAACCAGAGCGTCATCTACTCGCTCTCCGGGGCAGCCCGTAGCCGCCTCACGACCGCTTACATGACCGCCGTGTTCGCCTCCGCAGCCATCTCCTCTGCACTCGCGTCCGCCGTCTACGACGCCGATGGATGGGACGGCGTCTCGGTCCTCGGAGGATCGCTGGCCGGCGCCGGCGTGCTGCTGTGGGCCGGCGAGCAGTGGGTGCGCCGCCGCCGGGCGCCCGAGGGCGCGTCGGTGCAGGGCACAGTCTCCTAGTCCACCTCGCAGGCAGCGCTCGGTGGCGTTTCAGCCCCCTTTGGGCCCCACGATCGCCACGGCCGCCTCCGGCGTGAGCGCACGGAAGCTGAACGACTCCTCGAGGTAGAGGGTGACCGTCTCGAGGTCGTGCGCCAGGTATCCGATCGAGATGTCCTGGCCGGATTCCAACACGAAGTCTCCCCCGCGCATGCTCACGACCACAGCGCCTGCCAGCCCCGGGGCCCACACGATCGGCCCTTTGAGGATCTTGCGCAGGTGCTCCAGCAGCGGATAGCCACCGTGCTCGGATGTCTCGACGACCCTCGTGTAGTCCTCGCGTCCCAGCGCCAGGCCGTAGGGGCCTTCGATCCCGTTGCGCAGCAGCAGCTCCACGGCACGGGCCACATGTGCGGGATAGCCGTCGAAGTCCTTGCCCCGCACGATCGGCTTGTGCGGGGAGCTCTGCGTGATGCCCTCCACGCCCGCCTTCGGCCATGCATGAAAGACGGCCACGTTCTCGGCCTCCACCATCCGCTGAGCGGCCGCGTCCAGCTCGTCGAAGTCCACGTCTTCGGCTCCACGATCCCCGGCCCTGAGCTCCTCGCGGGAGACCGCGAAGCGCGCACGCAGCTCGAGCAGCGGCAGCACGATGCGGCGGTTGGCCTCGATGCCTTTGGCCTCGCTCACGTCGGCCGCCTCCACGCGGCCGAGGTTCGTCGCCGAGTGCTCCCAGCCGCGCGGGCCGAGGAAGTCGACGAGCCTGCGCGTGGCAAGGCCCGGCAGCAGCCGCTCGCGGGCCTCCTCGTCGATCATCTTCCAGCCGTCCTCGGTGATGGGCGCGTGCTCGCGCAGCAGATGGCTCATAGCCCCTCTCCCCTCTCAAGCTCCCGATACCCAGAGATCCGCCGACGCCCAGCGCCGCGCCGCCGCTCTCTGGCTCCGCCTCGCCGCCCGCAGCCGCCTCGGCAGCCTCGCCGTGCTCGACGATGTCGCCCTCCTTGAAGAGCACGCCACGGGCGATCTCGCGCCACTTGGGCGTGCGCCTGAGCAGGAACTCCAGGTCCATGCTGAAGTGCTTGAACTCCTCCCCCACCGCGTCCGCCATCACCGCGCGTGCCTCCGGGTCGCGCTCCACCGCCAGACGCTGCTCATACCAGCCGATCGCCTCCGCCTCCTCGGTCAGCGAGGCGCACAACCGTGCAAACGTGCGGGTCTGCTCCGGCAGCTCGTCCGGCGGCTCGTGGTACTGGTCAAAGCCCATCTCGTTTCCTCCTGTGTGGATCTGGTGACGCGCTCCGACAGAGATGCCCGCAATTCGCCCTGGGGAACCATCGCTGACGCTAGCGTGTCCGGATCACTAGTCGACTCGCCTAGTCGAGCTGGAACTCGCCGTCGCGGTAGATCACGCACTCGCTGCCGTCGCGCAGCGTCGCCGTGACGGTGCGGTCGGTCGTGGAGACGATGTCGGTGTGCACTGTCGAGTTGTTGAAGCCGAGGTCCTCCCACTGCTGGGGCGTCAGCTCGCTGGGATCGCCGTCGAAGGCGTCCTGGTAGGCGCGGCCCACGGCGATGTGCGTGTTGCCGAACTCGCCACCCACGTTCTCGTCGTAGAGCGTGTGGGCCATGAAGCGGGTGATGCGCGAGAAGCGCCTGTCGGTCAGCGAGAACTCGCCAACCCGGTCGGCGCCCTCGGTGGCGATCATCTCTGTCAGCACGCGCTCGTTCTCCTCGGCACTGGCTGCTGTGACGCGCCCGTCGGTGAACGTCAACCGCACGCCCTTGACCAGGTTCCCGTATCGGTACAGCGGCTGGTTGCAGTAGATCCAGCCCTCCGTGCCGCGCCAATCGGGGCTCGTGAAGATCTCAAAGCTCGGGATATTGCGTCCGCGCCCACCCAGCCAGTGGCGACGCTCGCCCAGGCCGATCCAGAGGTCGGCATCCTCGCCCACGACGTGCAGACGCTCGATGTCCAGGGCATCGAGCTGCTCGCGAGTGCGATCGAGGCGCTCGCCCACCTCACGCCATTGCGACAGCGGATTCTCCGAGTCAAGGAAGCAGGCGTGCACGATCTGCTCCCAGTATTCCTCCTCCGACATACCCGCCTCATGCGCCATTGCCGGCGTTCCATAGAGGCCCAGTGTCCACGTGAACTTGCCTGCGTTCTCCTTCTCGCCGCGCCAGTCGAGCAGCTGGCGCATCGACTTGCCTCGACGCATGATCTTGGCCGGATCTGTGGTGTCGAGGGCATGGGGATCGCTTTCGGCGATGACCGACACCTGGTGGTCCATCTCGTCTACCAGTCCGCGCATGTAGTGGCCCGAGAAGTGGTCCAGCTGGGCGTCGCTCGCCAGCTCGTAGAAGTCGCGCGAGAGGTTGATCGCATCGTCATCGTCGGGCTGGAAGCCGCCGATCACATGAGCGCCCGCGCGCCACACCGCTCGGTTGAGCGCGGCGTAGAGCGGCTTGGCGCTCTCGGGCGCGACCACGCGCACGACCTCGCCGGGCTGGACGCCGCGGCCGCCGCCGAGCGCGAAGTTGACAAGGACGGAGGCATAGCGCTCGAGGATCTCGGCAGGAGGTGTGTAGGTCATAGGGTGGACCTTAGAACAGGTTCCCGGTCTGCCGGATCCTCCTTGCAGGCAGCTTCATTGCAGTGCGATCGGCGCCTGTGCCGCGCTGCGCGAGGCGCCCACCGAAGCGGCGATCACCAGCGCGATGCCCAGCAGCTCACGGGCCCCGAGCTGCTGTCCCAGCACGAGGAACCCGGCAAGCGCAGCCATCGCCGGCTCGAGACTCATCAGCACGCCGAACACCGGCGGCGCGATTCGCCGCAGCGCCTCCACCTCGAAGGAGTACGGGATCGCCGAGGAGAGCAGGCCAACGGCCGCCCCCAGCGCAAGCGAGGACGGTTCGAGCAGGTGCGAGCCCGCGGCAACGATCCCGAACGGCAGCGCGAGGATCGCCGCCGGAACCATGGCCAGAGCCAGGCCCGAGGAGCCCTCGAACGCCTGCCCCAGACGCGCGTTGAGCAGGATATAGGCGCCCCACATACAGCCGGCCGTGAGCGCGAAGGCAACCCCCAGCCCGTCCAGGGGATGTCCCGTGCCGCGCGTCAGGGCAAGGATCCCACCGACGGCGAGCGCCACCCACAGCAGGTCCCGCCCCCTTCTCGAGCCGCCCAGCGCCACCGCCAGCGGCCCCACGAACTCGATCGCCACCGCGATCCCCAGCGGAATCCGCGCAAGCGCCTCGTAGAAGGTCAGGTTCATGGCCGCCAGCACCAGCCCGAAGACCCCCGCCAGCGCCAGCTCGCGTCTGTTGCGCGAGCGCACGCTCGGTCGCCACAGCACTCCCAGCACAAGGGCGGCGGACGTCAGGCGCAGCAGAACGGTGCCGGCCGGCCCGAGCCTCGCAAACAGCGTGGCCGCCAGCGATGAGCCGAACTGGACGGAGGCGATCGCGCTGATCACCAGGCCACCCGAGGGCGCTCGCGCCAGCGGTCCCACGCCCGCGCTGCTGTCAGTCAAGCCTTCATTCATCCGCCCACGGTAGAGGTACGGCGATCGCGGGTATGTAGCTGTCAAGCATGCTGAGCGTCGAGCAAATCGAGGAGTGGCTGGGCCAGGAGGTCTTCGACGCCGACGGCGAGCGGGTGGGCAAGCTCGATGAGGTCTTCTACTCCTCGAGTTCCGGCGAGGCCGTGTTCGCGTCGGTCAAAAGCGGTCTGCTCGGTCGCCACTCGAGCACCGTCCCCTTGGCCGGAGCGTCCGTTGGCCGCGACTATGTGAGGCTCGCCTACACAGCCGAGCAGATCGACGGCAGCTCCGAGGTCAAGGCACAGGACGGCATCGGACGCGACGACGCATAGCGACTCGGCGAGCTATATGGCGTGTCGGTGGCAAGCGACGACGAGTTCGACGGCGCGAGCGTCATCAATCAGCGCCGCCAGGATGCCGAAGACGCGCGCAAACAGGCGGATGAGCTCGATGCCGAGGCGCGTCGCCGCGAGGCGGAGGCCGAGGCGGCGCAGAGCAACGCCCAGGAGGCAGGCCAGGACGCCCAGCAGAAGGGCCAGCTGGCCGATGAGGCACGGAGCGCCGCCGAGCAAGCGCGCGCCGAGGCCGAGCGAATCACCCCGCCAGGCGCCTAAATCACTCCGCCCGGCGCCTAAACGCACGGCAGCCAGCTACCTGCTGCCTGTGAACACGTCGCTGCCGAACGTCGAGGGCACCGAGGCGGCGTCGGCGAGCGGTGAGAGTCCGAGCAGCGCCTCCCAGCTGGCGAGCGAGGAGTAGTGGTTGTAGTCGGTGGCGCTCACAGTGCCCGGCTTGATGAACGGAGAGAGCAGGACCGCACCCACCTTGCCACCCCCCGGCCCCGTGATGCCCGGCATCGGCGAGCCGGGGCCGGGCAGCTCTTCACAGCAGGCGGTCGAGTCGGAGGTCGGCCCGTCGGACTCGTCGAAGGTGATCTCCAGCAGGCCGTTGCGCTTGTAGGCGGGCGAGCTCGTGATCAGCGGCACCCACGTTTCGAGGAACCCATCGATGTCGGCGAGCGCGGATGCGCCGCCCGTTTCGTTCACGCACGGGTAGTCATGCCCGTCCTGGCAGAGGTTGGGCGTGATGAAGGAGAAACGCGGCGTCTTTCCGAGATGGCCGAGATCGGTGGCCAGCCCGGTCTCCCCGCGCAGCGCCGCCGCGGGCATCGCGCCGCTGGAGGAGCCGAGCGCCACGACGTGCTTGGCACAGTAGACCGGTTCGTCGATTACCGAGTGGAAGTACACAAACGGGTCGTGGCGGGTGGCGTAGCCATCGCCTGCAGTCGCTGTCTGTGTTTCATCCATGGCATTGACGGTGGGGTGCCCGCAGGCCGCTGTCTCCCTGGTGGGGTCGTTGCCCATGTCCTGCTCATACGCCTTCCACGTCCGCCCCGCGGCCGAGAGCTGCGTGCCGATGTTGGCGACCGACGCGGGATACACGCACCCCTCCCCCGCCTCGATGCCGCCGGGAAGCGTCAGTGCGCCTGTGAATTCGCTGAACAGCTGGCAGTCGGCCTGGTTCTCCACATTGGGCGGCTGGCCGGAGACCATCGATATGTAGTTGTCGTTGCTCTCGTGACCCGTGGCGTAGTAGTTCTCGAGCAGAGCGCCCTGCGCGGGCAGCGTCTGCGCGAGATACGGGTCGGCGCTGGGATCGCCGAACGTCGATTCGTAGCTCTGGTTCTCGAGCACGATCACGAACACGTGGCCGATCTTCGGCGGCTTGTAGGGGTGCGTGGCCGCCGATGCGGGCGCGGGCGCGAGCAGGAGGGCCCCGAGCGCAAGCGTTGCAAGGCCCACGCGCACGCTCGCCGCTGTCGGGCGCGCGACCATCATCGGTGCCCAGCGGCGGTCTTGGCCGGCAGCGGGGGTGGTGGCGGCGGAGCGGCGATGGTCGGCGGTTCCATGAAGGCTGCGTGGCCGAGGTCGAGGAAGTCGTTCACCGGCTTGGCGTTGGCGTCGCGGTAGGTGAGGAAGGGAAGGTTCCACTTGGCCTCGATCGTGGCGAGCACGGAGGTGTGGTCGTGGACGACGTTGGTCGTGGCGTTGGGCTTGGAGTAAGGGGAGACGACCACGGCCGGCACGCGCGGCCCGTAGATGTCATAGCCGCCGGGCACGTCTTCGGGTCCGAGGCCCGGCGGGATCGAGTCCGGGGGGATTGCGCTGGGCGGCGCAACGTGGTCGTAGTAGCCGCCGTGCTCGTCGTAGGTGTAGATCAAAAGAGTCCGCGGCCATGCGGGAGAGCTCAGCACGGCCTCGAGCACCGAATGTGCCCAGTTCTCGCCGTAGGCGAGGTCCTGGGGGTCCTCCTCGTCTCCCCCGGCCGTCGAGAGGTTGGCTCCCAGCGCTTCCAGACCGGGCAGTGTGGCGAGCGTTTCGCCGACATCGGAGGCGGCGCCGAACTCGGGGTCCACGAAGCTCACGGCGGGTAGGCCGCCGGTCGCGCAATCGGCGTAGAACTGCGCGATCGAGGCGAGGTTCGCAGGATACTTCTGGATGGTCGAGGGGATGATCGCCGTCTGGGGCAGGTCGGTGAAGTAGTTGCGCCAGCTGACTCCGTAGGCGTGCAGGCGGTCGAAGATGGTGCCGTTGGGCGGCGGCGGATCGCTGAGGCTTTCGGTGTCGGTGGTGATGTTGCCGTAGGCCGTGCCCGCCATCAAGAAGCGCCGGTTGGGGTAGGTCTGACACGGCGCTGAGCAGAACCAGCGGTTGGCGAGCGTGAAGGTCTTGGCGAGCGAATAGGCGAACGGCAGCACTTCCTCGGTCCAGTAGCCCATCGGCTGGTTTGAGCCGACCGACTCCACGAAGCCGTCCATCTTGCCGCCGTCGATCTGCTGATGAGTGGCGTTCCAGCTCTGTGAGACGCCGCTGCCCTGAGCAGTTGACGGGAAGGGGAAGGAGCGGACGCTGCCGTTCGGCCCCGGGTTGTGGTTGCGGGCGACGCCGGCGGAGTTGAACCTCAACCCATGCGCCTTGGGCTGACCGGATCGCGGCAGGGTACCGAGCAGGTTGTCGAAGGAGTGGTTCTCCATCATGACCACCACGATGTGTTCGTAGGGCAGCGCCAGGTTGGGGGTGCCGGCGGGACGGGAGGGATCGGGAAGGCTGTCGGGGGAGTGGATCTTGGCGCCGGCGGCCGCGGCGAGGCGCAGGAAGCTCCCGCCGGCGGTCATGCTTGCGGTGGCGGCTGCCAGGGTGCCACCGTGGCGGATGAAGGCGCGACGGGTGAACTGCCGATCGAACGAGTCGGTCACTGGGTCTCCGCGGGATCGCGTTTTATTGTCAATCCCCTTACTGCCCGCATCTGAAACCCGACTCGTGAAGATCCTGTGAGCGCCAGCCGCTCGGTTAGTTGGCCAGCTCGGCGACGAGCGCGGCGAGCAGTGCAGACATCTTCTCCAGCACGGGCCTCTGCGCCTGGAGCCGGTACTCGTCGGCGAGCTCGAGCGGATCGCTGTAGCCGAGCAGCACACCGTCGCCGCCATCCCACACGAGTATCCGCAGGGGCAGGTCGATGCCGCACGACGGGTCAGCCTGCATGAGCGGGGTGCCGCTACGCGGGTTACCGAACAGCAGGACCTCCTCGTCGGCGAGCTCCATGCCGACCTCGCGGGCACCGGCGGCGTGGTCGATGCGGGCGAAGACGGTGAGGCCGCGGCTCTCGATGGCGCTCACGAGCGAGGCAGTGGTCTCAGCGTAGGTGTGGGAGCTGCGCGTGACGATCATCGTGGCTCTCCTGCCGATTCTCGCACGGGCCGAGTCAGTGATGTGCACCGATGAATTTCAGCCGAGATATCAGTCTTCATATGACCCCAAATGACCTCCGTGCAACCGCAGACCGTCGTGGTGACGATCAGAGCCCCGCTCGAGCGCGGCGATCTGCCGGGGCTGGTGCGGCGTACGTGCGAGCTGCTCGCGGGCGATGGCATCGAGGAGCTGCGCTGCGAGGTGGGAGGAGTGCAGGCAGACGGAGTGGCAATCGATGCGCTGGCCCGGCTTGCACTTGCGGCCCGCAGGCGAGGATGCAGGGCACGGCTGTGCGGGGCCTCAGAGCAGCTGGTGAGGCTCATCCGGCTGACAGGCCTCGAGGATGTGCTGGGCGGTGAGTGAAGCTACTGCTCGATCGTGGCGGGCAAGCCGAACAGCGGGAAGATGGTGGGCGTGGCGAGGAAGAAGGTGAACTCCGCAATGCGTCCGTCCGTGACCTCCAGCACCTGCAGCGCCCAGGGTTCAAATCCGGAGCCCGAATCGCTGAGCTTGTACTGACCGAATGCGGGCGAGCCGTTGGCGCTGACGGTGGGAATCACGCGCGAGCCGCGGCAGGCGGCGCCCTTGCCGACCCACCAGGCGAGGATGTCCTCGCGACCGCGCAGCCACAGCTCATAGGGCGGCATGGACTGGGTGGCGTCCTCGTGGATGAGGGCCGTGAGAGCGTCCATGTCGTAGCGTTCGAAGGCGTCCACGTAGCGGCTGAGCAGCGCATCGTCGTGCTCGCTGAGCGTCCCCTTGGCGGCGTCTGGCACCTCGGCTCGATCGAGCGTGGCGCGGGCGCGCTGCAGGGCACTGTTGACGGAGGCGACGCTCGTGTCGAGCAGCTCGGCGACCTCGGCGGCGCGCCAGTGCAGGACCTCGCACAGGATCAGCGCGGCGCGCTGGCGTGGCGGCAGGTGCTGCAGCGCGGCGACGAACGCCAGGCGGATGGTCTCGCGCGACTCGGCCACCGCCGCGGGGTCCCCCTCGCCGGTTATGCGTCCGTCGGGGATGGGCTCGATCCAGGTGACCTCGGGCAGGATCTCCCCGATGGGCCCGTCCGGTGAGCGCGCATCGCCAAGATCCATGGGCCGGGCGCGTCGCTCCTTTCCGGTAAGCATGTCGAGGCAGACGTTGGTGGCGATGCGATACAGCCACGAGCGCAGTGAGGAGCGGTTCTCGAAGCGATCGAGCGCTTTCCAGGCGCGCACCAGCGTGTCCTGAACTGCGTCCTCGGCCTCGAACGGCGATCCGAGCATCCGGTAGCAGTAGGCGGTCAGCTCGCGGCGGTGGCGCTCGAGATCGCCAAAGGAGCGACTGGTTGCGAGAGTTGAACCCTCCACTGCGCTCATCCTAGATGGTTGATTGCACGGGGGTGTGCCGTTTTCCTGGGGGTGCGGAGGGCCAAGTCGGCCAAGGACGCAGGGCGAAGCCCTTGCTGGTGGCAAGGGCGAGCCCGAGGACACCGGCC
>JASLDD010000130.1 GCA_030151725.1 Solirubrobacteraceae bacterium | reverse complement strand
GACTCGCGATCCTCTTTTTTTTCCACGGTCTGGTGCTGCTGGAACGCTCGGTTGTTGGGGCGGCTGTTGCTTGCCGAGGACCTGCGCGCGAGCGCGCGCCCGACGGTGGCTCCGGCGAGGTGGTCGTTTAGGTAGATGGGCAGATGCATGGACCTCTACTCGGCGATCTCGTTGGGGTCTTCGCGACCGGCGAGATCGAGTGAGCTCTTCAGGACCGTCGCCAGGTGGGCTTCCTGGATCGGGAGGGCCCATTCGGTCAGCTCCTGGACCGCGCTGTTGCCGGCGCGCTCGTTGAGCTTCTTGACGATCGCCCAGTGCCCGACCTCGCCGGCCTCGGCCATCGTCAGGAACTCGAAGCCGTCGAGCGCCTCGTCCTCGCCCTCCAGGTAGGTCTTCATCATCTCTGTCGCCTCTTGCTTGACTTCACGTGCTTCATCGAGGATCGCGGTCTTCTTACCGTCGAACTCGCCCGCGACCTGCGTGCCTCGCTCCTCGGTGTCCGCTGCCTCGTCGCGCATGCGCTCCAGGACCTCCGCGAGATCTTGCTGATCCTCGTCGAGCATGCCCTTGACCGTCTCGGCGGCGCCCTTGGCGGCCGCGGCCAGGCCGATGACCTCGGCCAGCTTGCTCTCCAGGTTAGTAAGTTCAGCCATGGTTTCTCCTTGATCGATTTAGTGGGTTCTCTACGGTCAGCCGAGCGCGGACAGCTCGGATCGGTGTCCGCGCCTGGCTGCGCCTCAGCCGATGGCCTCCTTGACCTTGTCCATCACGCCGTTGCTGTCGCCGTGGGCATGCGCGTTCTGCGCCACAACTCCGCTCGGCTGGGCCGGTAGCCCTGCCGCCTCGCGCAGCTTTGCCGCTATCTCTGCGATTTCCTCGGGCTCCGGGCCGGGCGCGAACACAGCCGGCTGTGCCGGCAGGTCGAACGCGGGCGCTCCTTCGGGATGCGTTTCATCCGCGATGGTCAGCTCCTCCCCGGTTTCAGGGTGCGGGCCGTTGAAGACGGCGGCCAGCTCGTTGAAGTCGCTTGGCGAGAAGCGGTAGAGCTTGAGGTGCTCGCCGCGTGCGATGTGAGGCTGGCACTCAGGGATCTTCTCGGTAGGGATGCGCGGCGAGGGAAACAGCTTCATCATGTCGGCGCCCGTGAGGTTCTCGAGCGCGCGTGCGTAGGCGACCTGGTGGACGCCGCCGCGGACAAGCAAATAGCCGGTCAGGGCTCGCGCTGCGGGGTGCTCGACCATCTCGTAGACCTTCAGCTTGTTGTTGCGCGCGCCCGTCTCCAGGAAGAAGTTGTGCGTCAGGTCTCCGATCAAGTCGCCGGTGGCGTTGACGTAGTCCCCGCTCCATGGCTTGCCCATCGAGTCCTGCACGAGCGCTGCTGCCCCGCCGGCCAGGAACTGCTGCGTGTTGCGGGTGCCCTTCACGCCGGCCAGTGCGCCGCTCTCTCCCGGATGGCCCTCGGTTGCGCCGGTGAGCATCGTGTTGATCGCTGTGGAGACGAGCTCGATGTGACCGAACTCCTCAGCGGCGATGCTCGCCACGAGGTCGTAAAAGGGACGCGCTCCCTGGCGGTTGCGGAAGTTGAACGACTGGTAGGTGTAGTTCATGAATGTCGACATCTCACCGAACTTGCCACCCAGCAACTCCTGCACTGCGGAAGCCCCGACTGGATCGGGATCGGAGGGAGGAGGAAGCTCGGTCTGCAGTCGGTCGATGCGAAGGATCATGTATTGCTCCTAGTTAGGACATTGTCTCGATTAGACTGCCCTTAATTGGTGGTATCTCAAACGTCTTCTTTCCTGTGACCGACGCGGAGGGCGCCCAAGGGGCAAAATGGGAGCGTGATTTCGAGCGAGGAGGCGATTGGGGAGCTGCTGAGAGCGCACGGACTGCGGAGCACACCGCAGCGCCGCGTCATCCTCACGACACTCGAGGAGGCGCGTGGCGAGCATCTCTCGGCCGACGAGGTGCATGCGCGCGCGCAGCTCTCGATGCCGACCATCGGTCGGGGGACTGTCTACACGACGCTGACCGAGCTCACCGAAATCGGAGCCCTGAGCGCAGTCGGGCTTCCCGAGCCTGTCCGCTATGAGACAAACACATCTCCCCACGATCACTTCCGCTGCCGGGTGTGCGCGCGGCTGTTCGACCTGGACCGCGAACTTGCGACGCTCGGCGAATTGGACGACGACCGGTTTGAGGTTGAGCGCGTGACCGTGCACGCTGAAGGTGTGTGCGCCGACTGCCGCGACTATCAAGCCGGGCTCGTCGCTGGTGTCGAGGCGATCCACGGCAAGGGTGCCCTTCCCTGGAGCGACATCCTCACTGGCCCCGGGCTGGCGTGTTCTCGCTGCGATGGCCCACTCGGGCCGATCTTGCTCGCAGCTACGACAGCGGGCCTGGTGCGCCTCGCGTTCGAGGATCATGCAGATGGCCAGGAGATGGAAGAGTGCGCGGGCGCCCGGCGCGGATCGAGCGCTGCGCGTGCTCACCTCTACGCTGCGACGGTCGGACTGGAGTGCTTCCTCGCGGGCGCCAGTGAGGCCATTGAGTGCACTGTCGACCTGGACGCTGTCGCCTCTGGGCTACTTGCGCTGCGTGCCACCACGACGATTCGCTATGGCGGCCACGCCTCTTATACAAAGCTCGGCCTCCCGATGAAACCACGGCAGATTGGGCTATGGATGGGTGCCAACCCCTTGCCGATCGTCTTCCCATGCCACCGTGTCACCCGTGGCCGGGAGATTCCCGACACGTTCGTGGGTGGTCTCGACCGCCGACGTTCGCTGGAAACTCTAGAACGCGAGTACGCGAAGCCACGACGCTGAGTTATGCGCATGGCTCCGGTGTGAGTCGCCGAGAAACCAAGTAGGGCTGGAGCAGCGAAGGTCTAGGCAAGGAGGTGAGAGACACTAAATAGACCCGAGTAGGCGGCGGTGCGGACTCTCGAAGCTCGTGGCTTGCGGTCCAAGGCGCACGCTCGAAAACACCTGGTGGTTTTCCTTACCAACTCTCACATCCGCACGAGGTGAATAAAGAGCGCCTGGGAGAGCGGCGACTGCCGATGACGATCCTACGCAAACTTATGAGCGAAACGATGGTAGAGGGTGGCGGTCACGTTAAATGTGAGGCTCAGATGGCGTTAGAGCTAGCAGGCCCCTGTCGTTGATTGAGGACGAGTTGACAACCCTCTCAGGGTTATGCGGCAGCTTTGGCGTGCTTGATGCTTGTCCGCTACTCCGATCGTGCCCGATGCAGCTTTGATGACTCGTGGTGAAGCGATAAGATCTTCGGCGTTCGGCCGTGGATAGCCGGGCTGGTGCCCCGTATCGATGGTGGCGAGGTGTGAAACCGTGACTCCGGTGTCGTGCCTCGTCACCTCGGTAACCCCATGATAGCTCCTCTATAGATCGGAAAAGTAGCATGGCGCCGGAATGTGGCGTGTGCACGCGGTGGGAATTCTGCGCTGCGAGTGAAGGCTTGTAGCACGCCCGACGGGACTCGAACCCGTGTCTGCGGCTTAAAAGGCCGCTGCTCTTCAAATCCGACCGCCACGATGGTTCGTGGCCGAGCGACCGCATAGGCGGCAATTAGTCGCCGGTTTGCAATCCGCGGGCGTAATGCTCTGCGGATCGGCCCGGTTGATTGGCTAACACTCGGATACTTACCATAGCTTTGTGAGGATTCTTGACCACCTGAGCTACGGGCGCAGGGAAATCGAAGGAGAGAAACTGGTTAAGGCGGTCGTGATCGAGCCGCACTACGCAAAAGCACGATGGATAAAGCTTCCAAATACGAGATCGTGGGTGCAGCGCGCCAAGGACGACTGTTAGGGGCTGGGGAAAAGGGGACCATTGTCTAGACCGCGTGGCTGTATTCCATGGG
>JASLDD010000126.1 GCA_030151725.1 Solirubrobacteraceae bacterium | reverse complement strand
CAAGTAGGGACCGCTTCCTGGAGGTGGGGCTCTCGGTCATCGTCTCCGCAGCCGCTTGAGCGCGAGCAACGGGGCTGGTAGCTTGATCGCAGTGTCCAGCCGGATTGCACAGGTGATCCGTTGATAACAAGCCGTGCCTGGAAGGCGCTCATGTCGTGCCTGATGGTCGCGGCAATCGGCGGCACAATCGCGGGATGTGGCGGGCAATCAGGCGGCGGCGCTCATTCCGAACCGAGCGCCGAAGCAATCGAACGGACTGAAGAAACCGAACAGAAAAAGGCCGAAGCCGCCGAAATAGCCAAGGATCGCGAACTGCTCTCGGCGGTGGAAGGCAAGAACCGCGAAGAACACGCTGAAGAAAACGCCAAGCGCAAAGAAGCAGCGGCAGCAGCCAGGGCCAAGAAGCGTGAACAGGCGGCCGAAAAGGCAGTCAAGGCAAAGGAAGTCGAAGCCGAAGCACGGATCAAGAAGAGCGAAGAAGCCACCAAGGGAAAGACCAAGCAACGGAATGCCAAAGGATTTCCACCCGTGACCAACACCAACTCCAGCTCCACTCAGACACCGAGCTCCACCTTCACGACGACCGGCACCACGCCGAAGCCGAACGGATGAGATCCCGCTTCGGACAGCCAGCCGCAATCAGGATGCTTGTCCTGCTCTTGCTGGCGATTGCTCTGGGTGGAGTGCTGGCGGGTTGCGGCACCAGCTCCAGCGGTGGCGGCTCGGCAAACGCCGAAAGCGCCGAAGAATCCAGCGAAGCCATCCCCGGCGAAGAACCCGGCGAAGCAGCCGCCAAAAAGCTGGAAGTCGAACGCAAGAAGCGAGAAGCCGGCGAAGAAGCCGAGCTGAAGAAGCGCCAAGCCGCCGCCCTAAAGGCGGCCGAAGCAGAAGCGGCCGAAGTAGAAGCCAAAAAGTCCTCGAAGCGCAAGAAGGGCGGTTCGGGCGGATCTAAAAAGGCCTCAGGTGGCGGCAGGAGCTCAACGGGCTCCAAAGGCTCCAAGACCAAATCTGGAAAGAAGGCTCCCGCCGGTAACGGGCCTGCCGAAGAAGCCGCCCGCAAGAAATTCTCCAAGGAAGAAGCCGCCGAAGCTAAGGCCTTCAAGAAGCTCGAAACCCAGGGCAACTAGGTAAACGATCCCGCGGTCGCGTGCCCTCAGGGCTAGGGAACCTCGGGAGCCTCGCTCTCGTCCTCCTCGCCATACAAAGACTCCCGCGCCAGCTCGCGGCCCTTGACGTCGAACAGCTTGATCTCCAACAGGTCATGACGGTAGTCATCTGGGGCGATCAGGGTGAAGCGCTCCTCGACCAGCTCGCACTGATCGACCGCTAGGTCTGCGAGCTCGGCTGTCACGATGCGCCCGCCCGACACCAGCGGGCGACCCCACACGAGCGTCATCGCGGCGACCGCTCCGAACTGACCGCGCCAGGAGCCGATCACTTCCTCGCACAGATCCATGCGCCAGTCGGGGTTGCGATCGGCGGTCTCGTCGGTGAAGTCGACGTGGGCGCTCAGGTCCTGTGGCTCTTGGTCCTCCTCGAGCGCCGGCACGTAGCGCACGTAGCCGAACAGCTCGTGCCCGCTGGCCGTGCGCGAGGTTCCCGGCACGTATGTACGCCCGTGCCACGTGCGATCCGGATACCAGGAGACGGTTCCCGGCTCACCAAGATCGACGTCCTCCCCGTCGAGCTTCAGCGCGGCCGCCAGGAACTCCTGACGCAGGCGCTCCTCCCAGCGCCCGTAGGGCAACTCCTCCTGAGGGGGCTCGGCTGCGAAGCGCGGTAGGAAGCGTTCCTCGGGAGGCATTGCTGCGCGGAGCCTAACCGCCCTTCGCACCGCACGCGAGCACAGCGTGGGGATGGACCGTCTATGCCTCGCGCAGAAGCTCTGCTGCGTGCTCGGGCGCGACGATGTTCAGGTTGACCTCCGTTGAGAGCTCGAGGCCTGCGAGGTGCGTGAGGCGGGGGAGCACGTCGATCCGCCAGCAGAAGTCCTCGGCGCCCAGCGGAGCCGTGCGCACCCACAGGTTCAACGGCGGGCTCGATCCGAGGTGGCGCGCCAAGCGAGACAGCCCGTCGTGCAGCAGCGCCGCACCTGTGGCGCCGTCGTCCTGGAAGCGGGCTCGCGGCGTGCGTGGCGCGAGCATCAGCTGGAAGGGCAGGCGGGAGGCGTAGGGAGCCAGCAATACGGCCTCATCGTCGATCGCCACGATGCGCTCCCGCCGGCGCACCTCCTCCGCAACCAGGTCCCCCAGCAGGCTCTGGCCCATCGTCCGCGCCGTGTAGGCGCTCGCTCGCTCCCGCTCGCGCGCCACAGCTCCGGGGACGAAGTCCAAGGCGTACAGCTGGGCGTGCGTGTGGGGCAGCGACGCCCCGGCCTCGCGGCGCTCGTTGACGATCAACTGCAGGTAGGCGCTGCCGGCATGCGCGCGCATGCGCTGACGCCATACCTCCACAGCGGCAACCACCTGCTCGACGGGCAGCTCGGCCAGCGAGAGCACCGACTGCGGCCCGTTGACGATCACCTCGTGGGCGCCTGTGGCCTGTACCGAGCTGAACAGATCCGGGTGGGACTCTCCGCCACCGGCTGCGTCCCCGCCATCCTGCTCGCGTGGGCTCAGCGCCGGATACAGGTTCGCCACCACGCGCACGGTCCAGCCGGGAGAGTTTGCGGCACTCCCGTCAGGGCGCACCGCATGCAGCTCAGGCGGCGTGCGGTCCTCGTGGCCTTCCGCGAAAGGGTCCTTCTCGGGGTCGATGGGCTCGGGTGGCGAGCAGGTTGGTGCCCCGCCGGGACGGCGCGAGCGCTCACCCGCAACGATCGTCCGGTGCCCGCTCAGCGGGTCCGTGCGCAGCTCGGGCATCAGCTCAACCGTCCAACGCGTAGCGCCGGACGTCCTGTTCGAGCTTGGCCGTGCTCGCGTAGGGTCCCTGGTGGATGAACTGGCTGCCGCTGCGGTTGTAGAACACGGTGACCGGTGTGAGCGAGGAGTCGGTGATCGCGAGGCCGGCCTGCTCGCTGCGGTCGTAGTAGCTGGGGTAGCTCACTGGAAAGGATCGTAGGAAGGCCACCGCATCCGCGCGGCTGGTGTCGCCGGAGTCGATGCCGATGAATGCCACGCTGCGCCCCATCGAGACGGAGACATGCTGAAAGACGCCGAACTCGGCTCGGCACGGTTCGCACCAGGAGGCCCACTTGTTGATCACCATCGGCAGCCCCTTCAACGAAGCCAGCCGAGCCCGCAGCGCGGGCAGGCCTCCTGAGAGGATCTCGCTGCCCTGGGCGTGAAGGGCCGCGAGCGGCGCTGGAGAGCCCGCCAGGCGGGATTGCATCTGCGCCCGGGTCAATCGCGGGGGGGTCTTGGCGGTCGAGGAGCCGCCGAGTTGGAGCAGGCCCACGACCAGCAGGACGAGCAGTGCGGCCGCGCCGATGGCCAGCGAGAGCTTTCTGAGCGGCATCGTCGCTAAGGGTGGCAGATGATGCTCACTTCAATCGTGCCTCCACGTGCTATATCCTCAAGAGCACGTCAGAGCCGGGGCTTGTAGAGCATCCGGCTTAACCGGCGCCATCGGGCGCCAATCCTTTTGAGCGGCGTTGAAGCCACTTTCGACGCCGGCTCTGTCTCGAAGTCCAGAGCCTCCATTGGCCGAGTCCACTCCAGTGGCCCTCGCGGCCGCGCCCATTCCAAGTTCCGCCGACATCTCTCGCGCGGAGAAGTTCGTGCGCGAGCGCTTCCTCCACGAGGGCGAGGATCCGGCCGTGGCGCTGGCGGTAGGGACTCCGCGGCGACGCGCCCTCGATCAGGCGCTCGCGGAGCTGGCGGCCGATCCAAAGACCAAGAACCCGTCCACCGGCTGGCGGCGCGAATTCTCGCTGCTGCTCGGCCTCGAGCGTCTGCTCTCCGAGGATGAGCCGACGCTCGTGGACGGCACCGTCCTCTCTGCCCACCAGGTGGACGCGCTGTCGGGAACGCTCACCGCCCTGCTCGCCGAGGCCCAGCAGCGCACCGCCACCAACGGCAACGGTCGTGGAGCAAGCTCGGCCTCTCCTGAGCTGCTCGCCTCGGCAGACATCCTCGGTCCAGAGACGCAGGAGACCGACGACTCCGCCAACGGCTCCGAGGCTGCTGAGCGTGAGCGGCCCGCCTCTGAGGAGGACGACGAGGAGATCGAGGAGGACGAGGACGAGGACGACGAGGACGAGGACGAGGATCTCGGCCCCGTTCAGCGCGCCGCACCCGACGAAGACGACGAGGACGAAGAGGACGAGGACGACGAGGACGAGGAGGAGATCGAGGAGGACGACGAGGAGGACGACGACCCCGAGCAGGAGGTCGAGTCCGAGGAGGAGCCGCGCGACTGGGTCGACGAGGACGAGGACGGAGAGGCGGATCTGGCCGAGCAGCCGGAGGATCCCAACGCGGCCAAGCGATTCTGGTTCGAGCACGCCACAGGCGCCGGTAAGACGGTGGCGGCGCTCGGTTTCGTTGAGGCTACCCAGACGGGGGGCGTGCTGATCCTCACGCACAGGCGCAACCTGGTCGACCAGTTCCACGGCGAGCTGCGCGACCGTGGCTACTCCAAGCGCATCAGCCGCCCGCTGCTGAAGGGCGAGGACTCGGTCAAGGGCCCCGTCACGGTCGAGACCTACCAGTGGTTCGTGCGCAACGCCGGCAAGATCTCAAGCGCGTACACGATCGTGATTTGCGACGAGGCTCACACGGCGCTCGGCGAGAAGACGAGCGGAGCCATTCGCAACTGGACGGGGCCGATCTTCATCGGCATGACCGCTACGGGCGCGCTGATCGCGCGCCACGTCACCGACCTGTTCCCCACGCAGACCTCGCGCTTCGACCTCGCCCAGGCCGCTCGCCGGGGCGTGATCGCGCCGCTTCGCTGCGTGCGCATCTCGCCCGGCGTGGGCGTGCGCACGATCGCCAAGGTGCCGCTGAGACGGGGAGAGGTGGACACCGAGTTCGACCAAGACGAGCTGGCCAAACTGCTCGATCAGCAGCCCTTCAACATGGCTGTGGCCAACCTCTACAAGACGCGCTTCAACGGTGTGCCGGGCGTCGTGTACGCGGCGGGCGTGCGCCACGCTTACAACCTCGCCGAAGCGTTCCGCGCCGAGAACATCAAGGCCGAAGGCGTCTCCGGCGAGACGCCCAAGCGCGAGCTCGTGGAGATTCTCGCCCGCTACGAGCGCGGCGACATCGACGTGCTGATCAACGCGCAGCTGCTGGCCGAGGGCTGGAACAGCCCGCGGGCCACCGTCTGCGTGCACCTGGCACCGACGGCCTCCAAGCGCATCTACCAGCAGCGCGTGGGCCGCGTCACCCGCCGTCACCCGGGCAAGGAGGCGGGGCTGGTCGTCGACTTCGTCCACCCGGCGACCAAGCACGACGACCCGGTCGTGACGCTGCACTCGCTGCTCGACCGCGACGTGTACCGCGGCGGGGCCATCGTCGTCGGCCCGGTGCGGCGCGGCCGCGGGCGGCGGATGCGCGTGGAGCGGCGCGTGCTGCCGGTGTGCGCGGAGGAGGAGCGTCGTTTCGCTGTCTTCGAGCGCGAGCTGTGGCGGATTGCGGTCGAGCACCTCGACTACGGCGAGCAGCACCTGTGGGCCGCGCTGGCCGGCGCCCGCGTGGCGCCCAACGGCTGGCGCAGGGCGAGGGCGATGCTGCACTTCGACAGGACGGGCGAGCTCAAGAGCCGATTCCTGATCACGGCTGTCAAGCGCAACAAGAACGCCCAACTGCGCCTGCGGGCGCTGACGGACATCGCCGCGCTGCGCGACCCCGACTCCTTTGACGAGGCGATTGACATCATCGGCGGCTGGCCGCGCGAAGAGCGCAAGGAGGCCACCAAGATCATGTTGCGCGCGCTGGTCGAGCGCAGGATCGGCCGCCGCGATCAGGCCAACGCGTGGATATGGCGCCTGGCGGAGTACACGCGCGATGTCCACGAGGAGTACGCCGTGCAGCGCTGGCCCGAGACCAAGCGCCTGCTGGGGCTGCTCGTCAACTCGGCCGGAGGCGCCCACGCGCGCAACGCTCGCCGGTTGATCCATGCGGCGCGCAAGCAGGACAGGCGTCTGGCGGCGGCGCTGCTGGCGGCCGCCCTTGCGCACACGCCGGAGGCCGAGGAGGCGCTACGGGGCGCACGCACGAGGATGGCGCGCAAGCCGCCGGCACTGGCGCGCGAGCTGCTGCGCAACTTCCCCAAACGCCGCGCACGCAACGCCCGCCGGCGGCGCAAGGGCGGCGGCAAACCGCCCGCTGTAGCGTCGTCAGCCGCGAACAACAACCAGTCGAGCGGGCAGGGCGCGCAGACTGAGGCCGAGCTGCGCCAGGACGTGCGCGACGGGCTCGCCCGCGACGGCACGCTGAACGCCGGTGAGAAGACTTAGCCGACTCCTAACCGATCCGCTCCAGATGGATCTCGCCGGAGCCGATCGCGGTGTGGCCGCCGTCGCTCAGCGCGACTACCAGGCGCCCGTCACCGTCGATGCCCTGCGCCCGCCCGCTGCCGCCGCTCCAACCGACCTCTCGACCCTTCAAGGCATCGCGCGCCCGCCACGCCCGTAGCGTCTCCTCGGGGCCCTCGGCCAGGCGGCGCTCGAGCGCCTGGAGCAGCCGCGACAGCGTGGGTTCGACATCGCTTGGCCGGCCGCCCAGCGTCGCCGCCGGCAGGCCGCTCGCCGGGGGCTCGCCACCTGCTCCGGGGCGTAGCTCAGCGGGCAGATCCTCCAATCGCACGGCCACATTGACGCCGATCCCGAGCACCGCCCAGCCTTCCTGGGGGCGCCCCTCGATGAGGATGCCCGCCACCTTCGCAAGGCCCGGGCCGCTACCGCTCGCCGCCGCAGCCAAGGGAAGGACGACGTCGTTTGGCCACTTGATCTGAGCATGCTCGCCGGCGACCTCGCACACGGCCACTGCCGCCATCAGTGGCAGCAGCCGCGGCGGGGAGCGCAGCAGCAGGGACATCAGCAGCGAGCTTCCCGCGGGCGCCGACCAGCGTCGTCCCTGACGGCCGCGTCCGGCGCTCTGCTCGCGGGCTGTGACGAGCGTGCCGTGCGGGGCTCCGGCCAGAGCAAGCTCGCGGGCGCGCTCGTTGGTCGAGTCGGTCCGCCGCAGATGCACGCGAGGATGTCCGAGCGAGACGCCGGCGCCGGCCGCGTCCGGCTCGCCGGCGGGAGAGCCGCCGACCCCGCTCACGTGGCGTGGATCAAGAGCTCGTCGTCCTGCTCGGCATGCAGCAGCTTTGCTGCCGAGCCACGGTTGACGGCGAGCGAGACCATCTGCTGTGCGTCCTCGTAGATCAAGAGCTCGCCGGGAGTCACATCGGCGAAGGTAGCGGCATAGGCGGCGTCGTGACGCACGCCCCCGTGGTTGACGACGAGCGTGTCGCCGAGCGCGCCCAGCGCTTCCAGTTGCTGCTTGTCGGCGTCGAGGATGAGGTTGCCGAAGGTGTCACTGCGCAGCACGTGGGCGGTGAGGATGCCGCGCGCCATATGCGCGGATGGCATGCCCATGCGGCGGATCTGATCGATGGGCACGGGCTCGCCGACGGCGTCGAGCGGCTCGCCGGCGGCCAGCGCGGCTGCCACGGGAGCGAAGATGTCGCGACCGTGAAACGTTCGCGAGATCGGCTGCAGGCACTCGGGCGAGTTGCCGATGTCGACCGCCTCGACGACCCCGCCCTGGCGCTCGGCGGCAGGCATCAGCAGGCCGTTGTCGGGTCCCACGAGCACACGGTCCTGCTCGGCCGTGCGCAGGGCGACGGCACGGCGGGAGTGTGGGCCGACTGCGCTGACGCCGGGATCGACGACCGCCAGGTGCACGCCCACGGGCAGGTAGGGAAGGGCTGAGCGCAACAGGATGGCGCCGGCGCGCACGTCGTGGCTTGGCACCTCGTGGGTGAGATCGATCACCCTCGCCTCAGGGCAGCGACGGGCGATGACGCCGTGGCAGACACCCACGAACTCGTCCACGTGGCCGTAGTCGGAGAGGAACGTTATGACGGGTGGGAGCGGGCTGTGGGAGGCCACGAAAATGTGGAATCGGCGAGCAGGGCGGCGATCATACCGTCGATGTCGTGGGTCTCGGCCTCGATGTGCGGCGTGAGCCCGTGCTCGCGCAGCGTCTGCGTGGTGACTGGTCCGATGGACACCACGCGCGTGTCTGGCGAGAGCCCCGCCTCACCGCCGGCTGCCTCAACGAAGAAGCGCACGGTGGAGGAGGAGGTGAAGGTGATGTAGTCGGCCGCGCGGGCCGCCTGCAGCGCCTGCGGCGTGAGCGGCTCGGCGAGCGTCTCATAGAGGGCGAGCACGTCCACATCGGCGCCGCGCGCTCGCAGGGCGTCGGGCAGCACGTCTCGTGCCTCGTGGGCGCGCGCCACCAATGCGCGCTTCACCGGGATCTCAGACAACGCCTCCACGAGCGACTCGGCGACGAAGCGCTCGGGCACCACATCGGCCACGACCCCATGCCCGGCCAGCGCTCGCGCGGTGCCCGGGCCGATCGCGGCGACGGTGGCGCCGGCGAGCGCACGCGCGTCGCGGCCTCCCTGCCCCAAGCGCTCGAAGAACGCCTCGACGCCATTGGGGTTGGTCAGGCAGACGAGGTCATACCCGGCCGGATCGAGCGGCTCCCCGGCGAGCGCCTGCACGCGGATGGTGGGCGCCTGGACGACGGTTGCGCCTAGCTCCTGCAGACGGTGCGCCAGCCCGCTTGACTGCGCGCGGGCCCTGGTCACGGCCACCGTGCGTCCTGCCAGCGGCCGGGGCTCACGCCAGGCGAGCTCGCCGGCCAGCTCCACGACCGAGCCGACCACGGTGATGGAGGGTGCGCGCACGTCCTCGCGCTGGGCGATCTCGGCGATCGTGTCGAGCGTGCCGACGACGGTGCGCTGGGTGGGGAGAGTGCCGTTTTCGACGAGCGCCACGGGCTCTGAGGCAGCTCGCCCGCCGGCGATGAGGGCGGTGGCGATGTGGGGCAGGCGGCGCACGCCCATGTAGAGCACGAGCGTCCCCGGAAAGGCTGCAAGGGCGGGCCAGTCGATGGCGGTCTCATCCTTGGTGGGGTCTTCGTGGCCGGTGACCAGCGCCACTGCGCTCGAGAGCCCCCGGTGGGTGACGGGGATGCCGGCGTAGGCGCTTGCGCCGACTCCAGCGGTGACGCCGGGGACGACCTCGAATGGGATCCCGGCGGCGAGCAGCGTGAGCGCCTCCTCGCCCCCGCGCCCGAACACGAATGGGTCTCCACCCTTGAGGCGCACGACCATGCTGCCCGCCTGCGCGCGGGCCAGCATCTCGGCCTCGGTGCGCTCCTGGGGAACGGAAGCGCCGCCGCCCTCCTTGCCCACGTACAGCAGCTCGGCATCTGGCCGGGCGCCGTCGAGGGCGCTCGAGGGAATCAGACGGTCGTAGAGGATGACGTCGGCCTGGGCGATCAGCTCGAGGGCGCGCGCGGTCAGCAGGCCGGGGTCGCCGGGGCCGGCGCCCACGAGGTACACGCGCCCGACACCGTCCTCGGCGCCGACGCCACCGCCCGCGGCTCCCGGCTGGCCGGGCTCAGCCACTCACGCCAGCCATCTCCTCGGCCTGCGCCAGCAGCTGCGCGCCACCGGCCCCCTGCAGGCGCTCCGCGACACGCAGCCCGAGTGCCTCGGGGTCGTAGAAGCCGCCCACGAGCTCGTCGTGAGCCCAGGCGGACCCGTCGGGCAGCCCCACCCACACGCTGAGACTCAGGCAGCCGCAGCCCACGGCCACGGCATATGCGCCAAAGGGGGTGTGACAGGAGGCACCGAGCTCGCGCGCGACGGCGCGCTCGGCGAGCAGGCAAGCGAATGTGTCGGAGTGGGTGATCGCCTGCACGGCAACGCGGGTGCGCTCGTCATCGGTCCGTCCCTGGAGCGCGAGCGCGCCCTGCCCAGGCGCGGGCACGAAGCGCGCGGGGTCGAGCAGGCCGCCGATCTCGCCGTCACGGCCGAGCCGCTGCAGGCCGGCACGGGCGAGCACGATCGCATCGAGCCCATCCTCAGCCCGTGCGAGCTTTGCCAGGCGCGTGTCAACGTTCCCCCGCACGGCGACCACGTCGAGGTCGTCGCGCTCGGCGAGCAGCTGGGCCATGCGCCGGATGCTGCTGGTGCCCACGCGGGCGCCGGGCGCGAGCTCGTCGAGGCCGGCGGCTCCGCACAGCACGTCCTCACCACCGGCCCGCTCGGGCGAGCCGAGCAGCTCGAGTCCCTGGGCGAGCTCGCCGGGGAGGTCCTTGGCGGAGTGCACGGCCAGGTCGATCTCCTCGCGCAGAAGCGCGTCCTCGAGCTCAGCCACCCAGCGCGACTTGTCCTCCTCAGCCGCTCCGCGGTCGCCGCGGGTGACGAAGGGAACGATCTCGGCGCCACCCAAAAGCTGGCTCACGTGCTCGGCCTGAGCGAGCGCCAGGGCGCTGCGCCTGGTCCCCAGTCGCATCAGCGGTTGCGACGGTGGCGAGCCCTCGCGGACCCACCGTCTGAGGCGCGGGCGGGCAGGTCGTGAACCTCCGCCAGCTCAGCCCCGGCGGGCTGCTCGACGGGGGCGTCCTCCTGCAGCCCGAACAGCTCGCGCACGATCTCGAGGCTCGCATGTCCGCGGTCGGCGCTGAGGCTGCGCAGGCGGATGGTGGGCTCGTGCAGCAGGCGAGTCATGACGGCGCGGGCGATGGCCTCGACACGGGCGATGTCGCGTGGGGAGGCGGACTCCCAGCGGGCGGAGTTCTCGGCCAGCACCTGCTCGACGATGGCGTTGCCGTGCTCGCGCAGGGCGCTGACGGTGGGCAGCGTGTCGAGCTGCCCCAGCCAGCGGGCGAAGCGGTGGATCTCCTCATCCACGATGGCCATGGCGCGCGGAGCCTCCTCCTCGCGCGAGGAGAGGTTGCGCGCGACGACGGCCTGCAGGTCGTCGATGTCGTAGAGGCTCACGCCCTCCACTTCGCCGCAGGCGGGGTCGATGTCGCGGGGGACGGCGATGTCGATCAGCAGCAGCGGACGACGGTGGCGCTCGGCCATCACCAGCTCGAGCTCCTCGCGCCCGACGATGGGGTGGGGGGAGGATGTGGAGGAGAGGACGATGTCGGCGTGCAGCAGCTGATCGGGCAGTTTGTCGAGCCCGACGACGGAGCCGCCGAAGCGCTGGGCGAGGCTGAGGGCGCGGTCGGCGTGGCGGTTGGCCACGAAGATGGTGCCGGCGCCCTGCTCGGCGAGCGCGCGGGCGGTGAGCTCGCTGGTCTCGCCGGCGCCGAGGATCACGACATGGCGCTGCTCGAGGCCGCCGAGGACGCTGAGGGCGAGGTCGACGGCGACGGAGGGCACGCTGACGCGGCTGGAGCCGATGGCGGTCTCGGAGCGGACGCGCTTGCCGGTGGTGAGGGCGGCGGCGAACAGGCGGTTGGACAGTGGGCCGGTGCAGCCGGCGCGCATGGCTGCTTCGTGGGCACGGCGCACCTGTCCCTGGATCTCGGCCTCGCCGACGATCATGGACTCGAGGCCGGCGGTGACCCTGTAGAGGTGGCGGGCGGTGTCGCAGTTGCGCGGCGAGTAGATGGCCTCGGCGAGCTCGGTGGGGCGGATGTCGGCGCGACGGGCCAGCAGCCCGAGAACGTCGGACTCGGCTTGAACTAGATCCCCGCCCGCCCCGCCCACCACGAGGTAGACCTCGGTGCGGTTGCAGGTGGAGATGACGACGGCCTCGCGGACCTCGCTGGTGGCTGTGGCCTGGCGCGCGAACTCGACGCCCTCGCTCTCGGTGAAGGCCAGCCGCTCGCGCAGCGCAACGGGCGCCGTCTTGTGGGAGATGCCGAGTGCGAGCAGCTCGTTCACTTGTGCCCCTTCATGGGGTATGCGAGCGTGGACTCCCTGTCGAGCGCGGCGGTGGCTGCGGGCTCGCCTTCGGGGGCACGGTCGGCCAGCTCGAGCAGCTCGCCCAGCTCACGCTCGATGCGGCTGAGGCGGATGGCCATGATGGCGACGTAGATGAGCACGATGACGAACAGCACGACGTAGGCGCCGGCGACGTACTTGCCGGCCTCGTGTAGGGGCAGGGCGGGAATTTCGGCGACGAGCAGCGCGGCCATCAGCTGCCTGACCCTGTGGCTGTGCTTGGCCGCACGGAGGCTGTGGGCTGCAGGCTGGGGGCGGCGCTTCGCTGGCGGAGGGGAAGGCCGGTCTCGCCTGTGAGGCGCCTGCGCAGGGCGCGGACCTGGGCGCGGGTGTGCTTGGCGGTGAGCTCGTACTTGCAGAGGGTGACCCACAGCAGAGCCATGGCGATCAAGGAGACGAGGAAAGTGAATGCCATGGGGCCGGGCAGGTTGGAGGTGCTGCCGAGCACGCGGGGGTGCAGGTAGGCGGTGGAGAGGCGCACGGCGATGAAGTTCATGGGCACGAAGGCACCGGCGGTGACGGCGAAGACGGAGGCATAGCGAGACTGGCGCTCGGGGTCCTCGATGGCGAAGCGCAGCGGCTGGTAGGTGGCGTAGAGCAGGAAGACGATCAGGAAGGACACGAGGGTGGGCTCGCTCCACACCCACCAGTGCCCCCAGGAGCCCTTGGCCCAGATGGAGCCCGTGATGAGGGTGCCGACGGCGAAGATGAGGCTCATGTGGATGGCGACATAGGAGCGCATGTCCCAGCGGGGGTCGCGGGTGCGCAGATGCTGGATTGCGAGCAGGCCGCCGAGCACGAAGCCACACAGCGCGACGATGGCGAGGGGCACGTGCAGGTAGAAGATCTTCTGCAGGAAGCCCTGTTCGGCTTCCAGGGGGGCATAGAAGAAGACGAGCCCCAGCGCGACCGCCATGGCGGCCACTGTGGCGAAGCTCAGAGCGCGCAGGCCCTTCCCGTACATCGGTTTGTCTAGTCCTCCAGGAGGAAATCGAAGAGGGCGTAGGCGATCAGCCCGAACACCAGATCATAGAGACCCAGCGTGGTCAGCCAGCGCGCGGGGGCGTGGCCTGCGTGCAGGATCAAGAGGGGCGAGGTGGCGCGGGCGCCGCCGATGACGATGGGAACGAGCAGCGGCAGCGCCAGCAGGGGGCCGAGCAGGTCGCGGGCACGGGTCTGCACGGCGAGGGCGGCGACGAGTGTCCCGATGACGGCGATGCCGAGATCTCCGAGTACGAGGGTGAGCAGCAGGTCGGGCATGGCGCCGCCGAGGGAGGGGCCGAGCAGCAGAAGCCCGAAGGCGGGCACGGCGACGAGCTCGAGCACGACGAGGAAGGAGAGCAGCGTGAGGGCCTTGGCGATGAGCATGGCGCTGCGGTCGACGGGGGCCAGCAGGAAGCCGTCGAAGCCGCCCTGGTCGGCGTCGGCGACGAACAGCCGGTTGATGCCGAGGATGGCGGCGAATAGGAGGGTCACCCAGAGGATGCCGGCGGCGAGGTCGCCTTCGACGCTGTTGCGATTGAGGGCGAAGTGGAAGACGACGAAGGTGGTAACGGCGAACAGGGACATGCCGGGCACGGACTCGAGGGTGCGCAGCTCGACGAGGAGCTCCTTGCGCAGCAGTGCGCCGACGGTGCTTCTCACCGGTAGAGCTCGACGATCTGATCGGAGCTCACGCGGGCGGCGTCGCGCAGGAGGGCGGTGCGCCCGGCGCGCAGCCCGAGCACGAGATCGGCCTCGGCGAGGCCCCCGCTGGGGTCGTGGCTGCAGATCACGCGGGTGCGCCCGGAGGCGGCGCCGATGAGGGGTGCCACCAACTCGACAGCGGCGGGATCGAGGTTGGAGTAAGGCTCGTCTAGGAGGAGGAGTGCGGGGTCGTGCAACACGGACCGCGCGACGGCCACACGTTGAACCATCCCGCGCGAGAGCGTTCGCAGTGGCTCATCGGCGCGGTTGGACATGGCCACGCTGTCAAGGACGTCCTCGACGCGCTGCTCGCTGACGCTGTGCAGGCGGGCGTGGAAGCGCAGGTTCTCGCGGGCGGTGAGCTCGCGGTAGAGCAGGGGCTCGTGGGCGAGCAGCCCCACGCGGCCGCGCACCGCCCAGGCGTCGCCGGGCAGGCTCGAACCGAGCACGTTGACGGTGCCGGCGTGGGGGCGCAGGAGCGAGGCGAGCACGCGCAGGAGGGTGGTCTTGCCGGCGCCGTTTGGCCCGAAGACGACGAGCGTGCTGCCCTCGTCCAGAGCGAGCGACACATCGCTCAGCGCCTCGCGCTCGCCGTAGTGCCGGGCGAGCCCCTCGACCTCCAGCACGGCCATCCAGTGCTCGCTATACGTGCAGCGCGTGGGCGCTCTGCGCCCGGGAGATGAGCTCGCGCACGGCCTGCTCGTCGCCGGCGCGCAGCAGTGCGATGGGGTCGGGATCTCCGTTGACGATCCCCTCGAAGAACTCCTTGCGCTCCTGGTAGGTGGGGAGCGTCCCCTTGGCCCAGCCGCGGACCTCGTTGAGCAGCACGGCCAGCTGCGCGTAGGGCTCGCCGAACTGGGCTTCGATCTCGCGCTTCATGCGCTTGGCGAGCGCCGGCGATGCGCCTGCTGTGGAGATGGCGATGGCCAGCGGGGTCATGCGCACAATTGCCGGAAGGATGAAGTTGCACAGCGGCGGAACGTCGACGACGTTGACGAGCATGGCGCGCCGCTCGGCATCGTCGAAGACGGCGATGTTGACGTCGGTGTCGTTGGTGGCGGCGATCGCCATGAACGCGCCCTCCAGATCGGCTGCGCCGGCGTAGGATCGCTGCTCCCACGTGATGGATCCCTCGCGCGCGTACTCGACGAGCGCGGGCTCGGCCTCGGGCGCGATCAGCGTCACCTGGCCGTCGCACGTGAGCAGCCCCTCGACCTTCTCCAGGCCGATCTCACCGCCGCCGATCACCACGCAGCGCTGCCCGCAGAGCTTCAGGCAGGCGATGTAGAAGGGGGTGTCGAGCATCCCCTGTACGCAGCTCTGATCGCAGATCCCTCTGCGCAGCTGACAGACGCACTCCTTGCCTGCGTAGGCTTGGGCCGGCATAGGCTCAAAAGAGTAGAGCAGGGGCGGTGCCGGTCAGGGAATGGAGCGCATCGAGGGACTGTTGAGTGAGTGATGCCGGAGGTCCAGGGGGTCAGTATGTGTCACTTTGCGAACGCTGTATGACCATGGCTATACAGCAGTCGCGGAGACAAACACACGCCACGCCAGACCCTCCTCACTCCAGCCAAACGCTGTAACACCATGGCTATACAGCGTTCGCGGAGACAACTCCACACCTCTACCTGGGCAACCCCCGCCCAAACGCACGGGCGCCCAGTCGAGCGAACGTCACCGCCCCCTCGCGCCAGGCGCGCTCGCGGTCGGAGTCGCGCGCGGAGCGCAGCTTGGCGACCGCCCGCGCCCCCCGCGCGCTCGCAGCGTCGTAGGGCCCCCACCACTGGCCGCGAAGCGCCGGGGGGTCCCAGGTGATGAGCTTCTCCTGAGCGCAGGCTCGCAGCCCGGCCACGCCGAGCCCGCCACCGGCGGCGGCGCCCCAGGGGCCGCGTGAGACAGTGGGTCCGGGCAGGTGGTCGTTGAGCCAGACCATGCCCACCCGCAGCTCTCTGGCAATCCGTGCGCCCTGATAGCGATCGGCCGTCCACACCGAGGTGCCCAG
This sequence comes from Solirubrobacteraceae bacterium, assembly GCA_030151725.1. Taxonomy (GTDB): domain Bacteria; phylum Actinomycetota; class Thermoleophilia; order Solirubrobacterales; family Solirubrobacteraceae; genus Palsa-744. Next base: position 5,617 of record JASLDD010000126.1, on the reverse strand, counting down.
GCCATAGTCGCCCTCGTTTGCCAGTGCGATCCCCTCCTCAACACTGTCAACGGCCGTAACTGTGAGCACAGGCCCGTCGACCGGCTCGTGCGCCAGGCGCATCTCGCCGGTCACACCCGTGAGGATCGTCGGTGCGTAGAACGAGCCCGCCTCGAATCCGGGAGGGCTGACAGGTCCCCCGCAATGCAGCGTGGCCCCATGGGCGAGCGCGTCGTCGACCAGCGCCTGCACATGCTCGGCGCGACGGAGAGAGGCGAGCGGGCCGATCTGCACACGCGGGTCGCGCGGGTCGCCCACCCTCATGGCCCGCGCGGCGCTCACGATGGCCGAGAGGAAGCGATCGTGGACCTCGCGCGCCACGAACACCCGCTCGATCGACCCGCGCGCCTGTCCGCTCGCTGCGCACCCTGCCCACAGAGCGCCCGCAACCGCATTGGGGATGTTGGCGTCGGAGAGCACCAGCATGGCGTCCTTGCCGCCGATCTCGACCGCCACCTCGGTCTCGCGCGACACGCACGCCTGCGCTACCGCGCGCCCCACGGCGGGCGAGCCCGTGAACAGGACCTTGTCGACTGACGCCTCCGCCAGCGCAATGCCCGTGTGGGCGTCGCCGTGGACGATTCTCACCAGCCCCTCGGGAAGCCCCGTTCGCGCGAGCACCCTCCCGATACGCTCGCCCGCCAGGCAGGCCCTGGCGGCGGGCTTGAAGACGACGCCGTTGCCGGCCAGCAGCGCCCCCGCGATCTGCCCCAGCGGCTGCGCAAAAGGCGCGCTGCCGGCACCGATCACGCCCACGACGCCATAGGGCTCATATGCGATCCGCCCGCGCTTGACGATCGACATCGAACGGTGAATGCCCACGCGTCGCGCCCCCAGCACCTGAGCGCCGTCCTCTGCGATCCAGATCAAGGCGTCGATCGCCGCCAGCAGCTCCAGCGCCGCCACCTCCGTAGCCGGTCTCCCCTGCTCGTCGGCCAGCGCCACCTCGAGCTCGTCGAAGTCGTCGATTACCGACTGGGCCATCCTGCGCATGTACCTGGCGCGATCCTGCAGTCGCAGAAGCGCCCACAGCGGCTGGACCTTGGCGACCTCCTGCACGACTCGCTCGACTCCCTGCGGCGCAGTCACGGCGACCTTGCCCAGGATCTCGCCGGTGGCGGGGCTGCGAGCGAGCAGCTCCCCGGCTGTGGCGGTGACGCTGGCGTTCATGCAGAGTCGATTATGGCTGCTGGCGCCCGCGTGCTGTGCGAATTCGCGCCAGCCGCTCTGCGAGTGCCCGCTCGGCCTCGTCGGGCTCGTAGAAGCGAGCGCCCGCCACGCTGTCAGGCGCAAGCTCCTGGTCGGCGAGGTGGCCGGGATGGTTGTGCGGGTTGTCGTAGCCGCCGCGCTCCTGGCCCGGCCTCGGCCCCGAGCGCAGCACACCCGGAACCGGTGCGGCGCCGTTTTCGCGCACGTGCGCCACGGCGCTCGACAGGGACCGTCCGGCGGCGTTGGACTTGGGGGCAAGCGCCAGATAGATGGCGGCTTGCGCGAGCGCATAGCGCGCCTCCGGGAGCCCCACCAGGTCGACCGCCTGCGCCGCCGCGGTCGCCACGGAGAGCGCCTGCGGATCAGCGTTGCCGATGTCCTCGGAGGCGAGGATGACCATCCTGCGAACGATGAAGCGGGGGTCCTCGCCGCCCTCGAGCATGACCGCCAGGTAGTACAGCGAGGCGTCGGGGTCCGAGCCGCGCGTGGCCTTGATCCAGGCTGAGATGTAGTCGTAGTGGCGATCGCCGCCTTTGTCGTACAGGACAGCTCGCCGCTGCAGCGAATCCTCAACGCGCTCGAGTGTGACGCGCTCCTCATCCAGCTCGGCCGCCGTGGCGCCCGCCAGCTCCAGTGCGTTGAGAGCCGTGCGGGCGTCGCCTTCGCTGCGCAGCGCCAGGAACTCCACCGCGTCCTCATCGACCGCGATCGCAGAGTCGCCCGCCGCCCGCCGCAGCACCGCCGCGAGGTCCTCGGCGGTGAGCTGCTGAAGCGCGTACACGCGCAGGCGCGACAGCAGCGCGCCGTTGACCTCGAAGGCGGGGTTCTCGGTGGTGGCGCCGATCAGCGTCAGCAGGCCGTCCTCGACGGCAGGCAGCAGGGCGTCCTGCTGGGCCTTGTTGAAGCGGTGGATCTCATCGAGGAACAGCACCGTCTGCTCGCCACTTGTCTTGCGACGATGGGCCGCCCGCTCGATCACGCTGCGGACCTCCGCGCGCCCGGCCTGGACTGCGCTCAACTCCTCAAAGGCGGCGTTGGAGCGCGCGGCCACCATCCGTGCAAGGGTCGTCTTGCCGGACCCGGGTGGGCCGTACAGAACCATCGAGTGGGGGTGGCCCTGCTCGATCGCCGTGCGCAGCGCCGAGCCGGCTGCAAGCAGGTGCTCCTGGCCCACGAACTCCTCCAGGAGGCGCGGGCGCACACGTACCGCCAGCGGACGTCCCTCAACTCCATCGGTCTGCGCCGGTGTCCTTTTGTGAGGCGAGTCGTTGCCCTGCGTCGAGTCGGCGTCGAAAAGGCTCTCCACTAATCGCAGTATCGTGCCTCCAAAGGCTGATTCCCGAATAACAACTCACAAAAGCGGGCAAAGGGGAAAGTGGCGATCTGCCGCCGTCTGCAACCGGGTTGGACATATGTGCATTGGAAAGGCGCGGCAGGTTGGCCAGGCGTGGGTGTCGAACTAGTACGTCCGATGTTTATATGTGGGGAGAGTTGTCCATGAGGATCGCCGGCTGAAATGGGTGCGGGTGCAGCCGAGATCTTCTCGGGCGCTGAGGCCGGCCTTGACCTGATCGAGCCCGGGCAAGACATCGCCGGGCGCTCGCCCCTGGCTTTGTTCTGGCGGCGCTTCCGCCGCGACCGCGTGGCCCAGGCGTCGGCCATGTTCATCCTGCTGCTGATCGTCATCGCGATCTTCGCGCCGCTGGTGGTCAAACTGTTCGGCCTGCCGAGCCCCTACAAGCAGAACCCGAACCTGACGGGCCCCTTCGGCGAACCGCTCGGTCCCAGCGGCGCTCACCCTTTCGGCGTCGACTCACTCGGTGAGGACGTCGCCTCGCGGGTGATCTACGGCACGCGCGTGTCGCTCGAGGTCGGGGTCATCGGCACCGGCATCGCAACGGTTATAGGGGTCACTCTCGGCCTGCTCGCGGGCTACTACCGCGGCTGGATCGACACCCTGATCTCGCGCCTGATCGACGTCACGCTGTCGATTCCGATCCTGCTGCTCGGTCTCGGGATCGGCGCGGCATGCGCCGTGCGCGGCTGCGTGGGAGGCGCGCTGCAGCCCGGCCTCGGCGTGGTCATCTTCCTGATCGCCCTGGCGACATGGACCTACTTCGCGCGCATTGTGCGGGGCCTGGTGCTCTCGCTGCGCGAGCGCGAGTTCGTCGATGCGGCTCGAGCGTTGGGCGCCTCGGACATGCGAATCATGTTCCGCGAGATCCTGCCCAACCTGGTGGCGCCGATCATCGTCTACGCGACGCTGCAGATACCGCTGAACATCCTGATCGAGGCATCGCTGTCGTTCCTCGGCGTGGGCGTGCGTCCCCCCACCGCGAGCTGGGGGCAGATGATCGCCGCCGCCACACCGACCTTCAACACGGCCTGGTGGTACATGGTCTTCCCGGGCGCCGCGCTGCTCTTGACGGTGCTCGCATTCAACTTGCTCGGCGACGGATTGCGCGATGCGCTGAACCCAAGGAAGGCGCGATGAGACTGACTGATACACAACAACAAAGGAGGCGTCCCGTATGAGGTCGCTAAGAACGATTCTGCTGGTGGCCGTTGCGGCGGTGCTGGCCGTCGCGCTGGCCGCGTGCGGCTCGAGCAGCAGCAGCAGCAGTAGCAGCAGCTCGAGCCCGAGTGGAGCCAGCGGCTCGATTCCAGCAGGCTCGCTGACGCCGGCGACGGAGCCGGAGTCGGGCGGCAAAATGGGCGGGACGCTGACTGCGCTCCAGAACGAGGACTTCGAACACCTCGACCCGGGTCAGGCGTACTTCGCGCTCGACTACGACATCCTCGCGGCGACGCAGGACTACCACTACGCGTATAAGCCGAACACGTTCTCCGAAGCGACGCCGCTGCTCGCGGAAGCTCAGCCGACGATCTCTGACGGCAACAAGCTGATCACGATCAAAATCCGCAAAGGCATCCACTTCAGCCCGCCGGTCAACCGCGAAGTGACGGCCGCGGACGAGGTCTATGCGTTCGAGCGCATCGCCAACCCGAACGTCGCGAACCCGTACTACCTCGGGTACCTGGAATCGGTGGAAGGCATGAAGGCGGCCAAGGGCGGTCCGATCCCCGGCGTCAAAGCCACCGGCAAGTACACGCTGCAGATCAAACTGACCGAACCGCAGGCGGCGATCGTGATCGCCTCGATGGTCCTGCCCTACACGGTGCCGGTGCCGGAAGAATACGCCAAGCAATTCGACGCCAAGAAACCGAGCGAATACGCCAACTACCAGGTCTCGACGGGTCCGTACATGCTCAAGGCGAGCTCGTCCGGCAAGATCCTCGGCATCGGCTACCAGCCGGGCAAGTCGGCGACGCTGGTGCGCAACCCGAACTGGAAGCGCGGCAACGGCGACTTCCGTCCGGCCTACCTCGATCAGGTCAACATCGAGATCGGCGGGGACCCGAACGTGATCGGCCGCCAGGTGCTCGAAGGCAGCCACATGGTCCAGGCAGACACGCCGGCGGCGCCGATCCTCAAGCTGGCCTACGAAAAGTACCGCGGCCAGCTGCAGATCACGCCGGGCTCGGGCTCGCGCTACATCGCGATCAACAACAGCGATGGGCCGTTCAAGAACGTCAACCTACGAAAGGCGTTCTGGGCGGCGACCGACCGCGAACAGCTCGACAAGCTCCGCGGCGGCAAGCTGGTCACCGAAATCCAGACCCACTTCCTGTGGACCGGCGTGCCGGGCTTCGAAGAAGCGGGCGGGTTCGCGGGGCCGAAAGTCGACTACAACGAACACGTCCAGGGCGACATGGCTGTGGCCGAAAAGTACATGAAGCTCGCCGGCTACCCCAGCGGCAAATACACCGGTTCGGAAACGCTGCAGATCGTCGGCGACTCCGCCGCACCGGCCAGCAACGTCGCCGAATCCGTCAACGCCACGCTCAAGAGCCTGGGCTTCAAAACGAAGCTCAACCTCGTCGAGCACACGGTCATGTACTCGAAGTACTGCGGCGTGGTCTCCGAAAAGATCGACGTCTGTCCGAACGTGGGCTGGATTGCCGACTTCGGTGACCCGCAGGCGGTGCTCGACGTTCCGTTCAACGGCAACCTGATCGTCCAGAACGGGACCAACTCCAACTGGGGTCTCGTCAACCACCCCAAAATCAACGCTGCGATGGAAGCGGCCGCGAAGGTGGTCGGCGTGAAGGCGCGCGGCGAAGCCTGGGCGAAGATCGACAGGGAACTCGTCGAAGAAGCCGTCGTCGTTCCGTACGAATGGAGCAAGGAGCCGGAGATCGAGTCGAAGGACGTCGACGGCGTAGGGAAGCTCTGGAACATCGGCGACTGGGACTACGCGTTCACGTCGCTTAAGTAAATCCGCTGAGTGCAGTGGACGGAGGCGGG
>JASLDD010000086.1 GCA_030151725.1 Solirubrobacteraceae bacterium | reverse complement strand
CGGCCTTCCAGCACGATCCACGCGAGCTTCCCGGTGGGCTGATCAGCGTGTTCGACAACGGATCCTCACCGACGGTGCACCCCCAATCGCGGGGCCTCGTGCTGAGCCTCAACGGACAGACTGGGACGGCCACGCTGGTGGGCCAGTTCACGCACACGCCGCCGCTGATCGTGCAGAGCCAGGGCAACCTGCAGCTGCTCGCCAACGGCGACTGGTTTGTGGGTTGGGGCCAGGAACCGGACTTCTCCGAGTTCAGCCCGACGGGCGCGATGCTGTTCGACGCGCACTTCCCGCCCCACGAGCAGTCCTATAGGAGCTTTCGCTTCACCTGGACGGGCATGCCGGCACATCCACCCGTGTTCGCCTTCCAGGCCGGGGCGCCGGGTGCGGGCACTGTGTACGCGAGCTGGAACGGGGCCACGCAGGTGGCTTCGTGGCGGGTGCTTGCGGGTCCGGCGCTCGGGGCCCTCAAACCGGTCGCCGAAGCGCCACGCGCGGGCTTTGAGACCTCGATCCAGCTGCCCTCCTCCACGGTGGGGCCGATCGTGGAGGTGGAGGCGCTGGATTCCTCCGGTAGTTTGCTCGGTAGCTCCCTGTCGGCCTCGGAGCCTTCACTGGGGTAGGGGCGGGGTTGGAGCTTGAGCGAGGCCGATCCTCGAAACAGGAGGAAGCCCCGACTCCTCGTGGTCTGAGCGGCGACGATGAACTAGCCTTCATGGATCGCGGAAGGGTGGCAGAGCGGTTGAATGCACCGGTCTTGAAAACCTTAAAGGCCAAAACGCGCCTTAGGCCACTCGCGCATTTTTTCGGCGATAGGCCGCTCAACTATTGAGCGTCACGGCGCCGGCTTCGTACGCGATCCCCCGGGATCCGATCGACAAAGTCAGCAAGTTCGTGAACCACGCCTCAATCACCATCACGATCGACCGCTACGGACACCTCCTCCCCGCAGGCCAAAGCGATGCCATCGCCCTCCTCGACGCAACCACCAACGACACCAGGTGCGATAAAAGGGCTATGGCGTCGGGAGTTCAGACGTGCGGCCTTGCCGGCCAAGCGTGGTCGGTGCGACGGTCGTGATGGCTCTGGCCGGCCGCACCCGCAGGTTTGTTGTCCGGGCTGTGGTGCCCAGATCACCCTGTAGTCAGACCGGTCCACTCCGGGGCAGCGTCGGCAGGTCGCTTAGGGAAGCGTGCGCGGTGACACGGCAGCGCGTGTGCAAGCGCCGCGCTTGGCGGCCGTAAGGGAAGGCAGGGGCGAGAGACAAGCCTGCTGCGTAGAGAGAGCCCCAACCCCGCCAACAACGAAAGGAGAAGCATGTCGATCGAAGGAGCATCGCTGCTCGAGGTATTCGCGCTCGCTTTGGAGTGCTTCAGCCTCGGAGTGACATTGGGAATCGCACTGGTAGAGCGCTGACGACCCGGCGGTGGCCGGCCTTCCGGGCGGGGGGAGCAATCGCTCCTCGCTCTCCTCCGACCACTCCCCATCGGGCTCTATCCGATACTACGTCCTGGCCTGGCGCTCGCTCCGGAGCGTCAGGCTTGCTCCCCTCTCGGCAGCGGCCGCGGGTCGCCGGAGATGAAGTACGGAGCCCACGCCGACCGGCCCCCTCCCGATGCGATCGCTGCCCGCATCGCGGCCGAGCAGGCCTGGAGCCGTCCGTCGCCAGCCTGCACGCGCTCGTGGTAGTGCTGCGCGAACAGTGTCGCGTGGCGCGGCTCGACGGGCGCGGAGGCGAATACGGTGCTGGCGCTCCCGGAGCCGAGGGCGGCAAACGGGATGCCGTAGAGGTCGCCGGCGCGGCCGACCTGGTGGCCGACGTGGCAGCTGTTGACGAACGCGAGATGCGCGCGTGTCCCTGAGAGTAGCCAGTCGCGCGCGCTGACCTGGACCTCGCCGAATTCCAGAGCCGAGTCCATGTGGTTCGGGAAGCCGACCGTGCGCCCGTGGGCTGCGACGTGCAGAATGTCATATTCGATCGAAGCGCCCCGTTCGCGACTGAGCAGTACCCGCCGCACATCGCACTCCTCCTCGACGACCTCGCAACGCAGACGGCCGTCTTGCTGCACGACCGCCGCCACCTGGGAGCACTCCGCCAGGGCGCCGATCTCCCCGTCGGTGCCGATCGCGAGCGCTCCTCCAGTCGAGGCGGCTTGCTCGCGGCTCAGCGACTGAGTCCAGAACGCGGCACTCGGCGCGTAGAGGACGTGGTGGCGCTCGACTAGCGAGACGCCGCCGTCGCTGAGCGCGTGGAACGGCATCCTGGCGGTGGCCGCGCTACCGTGGGCGCACGGCACGATCACGATCGTCTCCGCCTGCTCGCAGAAGGATGCGAGCGTCTGCCCGGAGCGGCCGTCGCCAGCGCCGAGCATGATCTCGAACCCGTCTTCGAAGCTCGCGTCCGCGCCGAGCGTGCCTGAGACGTGGAGGATGTCGTCCCACATCGCCTCGCCCACCTCGTCGATATCCGCAGCCGACGCGATTGGCTTGCCGCAGCACCAGTCCGAGACGTCGTGGCCTTCGCCGCCGAGCACCGCGCATGCGTACACGTTGCCCTCGATTGTGACGTACTGGATGATCGCGGTGGGCTGGTGCTGCGCGCGCAGCGTGTCGATCGTCGCAGGTTCGTCCTGGCCGCCAAAGGCGTGAACTGTCTCAGGGGCGACACGCAGTAGGCGGCGTCGGGCGGCGGCGATGCGCTGCCACAGAGCCTGCTCGCGCCTGAAGGACCGTCGCCGCGCCGCTGCGTCGTCGTCATCGGGCTGCTGAGGCTCCGCGGCACCGTTCCCGCGGCGACGCAACGCCGGCGCGCTGCCGTCGGCGAGGTGCAGGTCGAGCTCGGCGAGCTGTAGCTCGCGCAGCTCCGTGACGGCCTCCTCTCCGGCGAAGTCAGGCGTCGTCGATGCCCGCGTCGCCATCAGCACCTGGCCCTTTGCGCGATCGACCGCCTCGAAGACCTGCCGCGGGCTCGCGTCCGCTCGGAGCATTAGCTCCACGACGCGCAGCGCGCTCTTCTGGTGCAGGTCGATCACGCGCGCGCGATCGCGGCCGAAGCCTATAAACGTGAGGCCCCACTGCAACTGGTCGGAGGCCTGCCGGGCGAGCTCCGCCGTCTGCTGTGGCGATGCGTCCAGCACGCTGCGAGCGGCGCGCAGGTATGCCCGCACGGCATCGTGCCAGCGTCCCTGCTCGGCCGCTGACTTCGCGGCGTCGAGGGAGAGGATGCGGATCTCATCGATGAATCCGTGTACGTCGACGATTCGTCCGATCAGCTCCCGTGTGATGCTGGGCGCCTGAGCCGGCAGGTAGAGCTCTGCGAACTGGAGGCATAGCAGCAGGCAGGCGATCGCCGCCCGCCGAGGCTCCTTGCTCATGTCCGCAGGAAGCTCGAACCATGCCGCGGGGATGCCCACGTGTCTGGCGACTCGCCTGCGCGGTTGCCACGCTTGCGCCTGCTCGAGGACAGCTCGCGCCTGCGCCAGCGGCTCGCTCAGCTCGCCGTCGAGTCGCGCCGGGTCCGCCTCGGTCTTCCACAGGCGCTCACTGAGAGAACGCAGCACCGTCACCACCCTGCGGGGCTCCTCCTTCGCTAGCGCTCGCGTCAGCAGCGCGGCGAGCCGGTCGATGTGCGCGGAGGCGACGCTTCGCGGCGGGCGGTCGGCCGCCGCCTCACTCGACCAGCCGACTTGGTGACGCCGCTCTGACCCTGCCGGGGCATCCTCGTGCGAGGCATCGGCGGCTTGCGTCCGCGCAGGCTTGCCCAGGCGCTCCGCCCAGGCAGCGTAGTAGTCGCTCTCGCGATACGCGTAATGGCGGCGGAGCACCACGCTGAGTGCCTGGATCGCCATGATTGCGAGCTCGTGGGTGCGCCCTGTGAGGTCCTCGATCCTGTGCTTGGCCAGCTCGCGCTCCAACCGGGTGACGCCGGTCCAGAAGTCGCCATGGTCGAGCTCGAGACGGCCGCGCTGCAGCGAGGCTCTGATGTGTCCCTTGTGCTTGGAGTCCTCGTAGCCCTCCAGAAGCTGGAAAGCGACGCGCGCGAGCTCGATGTCGCCTGTCTCGCCGTGCATCTCTCCGAGAAGCCCGAGCAGCTTCGCGGCGAACATGCGGCGGTTCTCGGCAGAGCCGACGGCATCGGCGGATAGGTCGCGGTAGTCGGTGGTGCCCGTGAAGGAGCGCATCGCGTCGTGGAGCGTCCTCAATGCCTCCTCGTGGGCGCTGAGCCGCGGCGCGTCGGCGGTCGTCGGCAGGTCCGCGAGCAACTGCGCCTTCCAAAGCAGCGCCCACGCGCGCCTCTCCGGATCGTCGATCGCGACGATCGCCTCGTCGTAGAGGTCGATGCCGCGGTCGATCGCCTCCCAGACGTCCGGGCGCCGTTCCCGACCCCTGCGTTGAGCGACGTACCGGCACTGTTCTGCCGTCATCGTGAGCAGCATCGTTAGCTCCACGCCCGCTTGCGGTGCGGTCTGCTCGTCGATGCTGCGGGCGACGGCCAGGGCCTGCTCGTAGTAGGCGAGCGACCGCTCGAAGCACTGGGCCCGCAGCCTCCCGCCCACCTCCTGGCCGACCTCGTACCAGCCTTTAGCGACGTCGGAGCGAAGAAAGACCTCCTCCGCTGAGCCCTCACCCCGGCTCGCTAGCACAATCGTTGCTACATCCTCCCATGCCGCCACGGCGCCCTTTCTCTGACCGCGCTTCGCCGCGTGCCGGCAGCACGCCAGGCCGGCGGCGGCGGCGGTAGTGCGGCGGTTCGCCGCGAAGCGGTCGAGCTTGCGCTGAACAACGCGCTGTGCCAGCACCCGTGCCCGCCACTGCGGATCGGAGCGCTCGCCCGCCGAGGGCGCGTCGATCCGCCGCTTCACTGCCTCCGCGACGTGGGCGATCAACACCGTCTCTGGCGTGTGCGCCGACCTGAAGAATGGATGGTCGTAAGGGTGCGAGCTGCGCGTCAGGCCCGGCAGCCAGAGCCGCACTGCGTTGGAGCCGATCCCTAGCGACTCGGGCAGCGCGGCGGTGAGCCGCGCCGCCTGGGGGGAGGTGGGAATCAGCACGACGTCGGCGCCCGCGCCGACGGCGTCGGCCAGCGCGACCGGGTCCACGCAGGGCCGGCGTCGATCGCCCCCGACGCCGATCACGAGCCGCGTGCGTCCCTCGTCGTAGAGGATCGAAGTCATCTCGCCGACGCTCAGATCTCTGTGCTCGCCGCTCGGCTTGACGATCCTCAGGGGCCTGCACCCGGTCAGCACGAAGCCGGCCGCCTGGTCGGCCAGGTCCATGCCGTGCTTGTCAGTCCCGAACTCGGCGTGGCCGCGCGTAGAGGACCGCTGCCCTACTCCGGGCCACCACACCCGGATGCCCGGTCGTTGAAAGCCGAGGCCTCCGGGTAGCGCTGCAGTCACTTGCTGTGCGTCTTCGTTGCAAGCGAGCACGAACACGCGTCCGTGCCCGCGGAGTGCGATCGCCAGCCGCTGCCGCTCAGGCTCGGGCAGCGAGCCCGGGCAGACCGCGACGATCGCGTCCTCTCGCCGCGAGTCAGTCACCGCGGCCAGCATCTCTGCGACCGGCGCGTCGCTGGGCTTGGTCCTGCGGCGGTGGTCGACGGTCAGCCACTGCCCGCTGACCACCTCGCTGCGTACGACTGCGCGGACGATCTTCTCGATCGCTGCCTCGCCGTCGGCCTCGCACCGTGCAAGGAACCACGGGTGCGAGCGGGCGGCGCTCTCGTCGGCTAGGTCGACGCCTGCGAACCAGATGCGCGCCGCGCCGCTGTGCACGTTCAGCGACTGCGGCAGCGCCCTCGCGCCCTGGCTGGGTAGCAGGCAGACCTCGGCGTGCCCGTCGAGCCGGCGGGCGAGCGCAGCCGGGTCGATGTGAGCGCGCTGTCCGGGACGACTGCGCGCTACGCCTACGATCGGCTGCCGCCCGGGCTCGGGCAGCCGTCGCACGAGTTCCGCGACGTCCACGGGATTGGAGCACTCGCGGTGTCCCGCTCTGTGTCTGGCCATCAGAGCCCCTCCTCCACGGACGCGGGCACCAGCTCCACGTGGACGGCACTCCAGTCGATCTCCTCCAGCGTCAGCGCGCGAAACTTCACGCGCCGAACCTGCGTGCGTCCGCGTCCGCGCACGCGCGCATGCGCGATCGTGCCCCGCTGCGGCGAGACGAGGCGCGCGAGTAGCTCGCACGGCTCCGCGTGGGGCTCAGCACGGAGATCGAGGAACATCACGACCGTGCTCGGCACCTCGCCCGCAGCGAGCCTGTACTCGTAGGCGTCCGCCAACCCCAATCTGGCCAGGCGGTCGTCGCGCAGCCGGCCGCTTGCGCGGCCGGTCTCCGCGCCCGGGACGCGACTGCCCTGCGGGGCGGCCGCGTCTCGGACCAGAGCAGGTGTCAGTGCCGCGGGACTCCATCCGGCGAAGACCTTTGCCAGCCGCTCGAGCTTCAGCGACTGCGGCAGCACCCTTGGCGGCTCGCTCGCAGGCTCCGTTTCGGACGCGTCGGCCTCCAGGGCGGCTGCGCACCGCAGACACGACATCGCGTGCGCACGATCGTCGGCGCCGAGCGAGCCGAGGCCGTCTCGTCTGGCGGCGGCAAGCACGGCTAGCGAGAGGCACTCAGCCGTTTGCGCTGCGTGCCTGCGCGGCGCCAGCGACGTCAATGTGTCCTCGGCCAGCTCGGCCAGGCCGGTCGACTCCTCCGCTGCGAGATCGGCGAGGATTCCTTGAATCTCCTCGATCGTCTGCGCCCCTTCGACCTGCCCGAGCAGCCGCTCGACATGGCCGGCGTTGCCTTCGTGCAGCAGCGGCAGCAGAGCCCCCATCAGAATGTCGTCGGGATCGCGCTGTTCGGTGCGCAGCGGCGCGCTCGCCGCCTGTAGGATTTCCGCGCGCATCAGCGCGCCCACCGCCTCGATTAGGTCGGAGTAGGTCTTAGGTGTGTTGTTGTGCGTTGTCATGCTTGGCCTCCCGGCAGGTGGAAGATGATCATGCCGTCGCGCAGGAGCACGACGCGCCCGGGCTTGGTCATCCGGTGGCGGTCCGCCACTCTTACGGCGACGTAGCCGCGTTCCGTTAGCGTCGCGCACACCGCTCGCACGGTGCGACTGAACAGTGCCCCCGCGGTTCCTCGCGAACACCCGAGCTGCTCGGCCACGGCCTTGTAATCGGCGCCGGTGGCCAGCACGTCGAAGGTCTCCCGTAGGCGGGGGGTGAGCCTCCCGGCGGCGCTCTCTATCGCTGCGGCGAGCTCGGCGCGCCCGGCCAGCTGGGAGCAGTCGTGCTCGTCCCGCTCAGCCTCGCGCAACCTCGTGTCCGACAGTGCATTGGCTTCAAGCTTGGCGAGCCCTCGCTGTTTGGTGCGCCGCTTGCGATAGTGGTTGATGCTCTCACGTTCGGCCACTAGCGCCAGCCAGGATTTCAACGGGGCGGAGTCTTTGCAGTAGCTCTCGTACGCCTTGAGCCTGACGCACTGCGTGATGTCATCTGCGTCGTGCGGCGACGGTCGCGTCGCCCAGCCTCGTTGCAGCGGAAGCTTCCAGCGCACCAGAGTGTGGATCCACTGCCAGATGCTTTCCTCGTGAAGATCGCAGAGCCTGCCGTCGCCTCGTGCCCACGCCTCGGCCTCCTGTGGCGTCATGTCGAACCAGCGGCCGAGCGGCCGCTCACGGCGCCGATCAGGATTAAGTTGAGAGCTCACGTGCTCTACCTCCAGGGTGTTGGGGGGTACGTTATCCATTACGCAGATCCCCGCAGCCTTTTGCATCGGCGCTCGCGGCCCGGTGTTTTTGGGCGGGAGCTGAGCGCGATCCACGAACGACATTTCAGATCTGGCAAACCTCCAGCGCCGCTAACAGTTCTTGCGACCACCTCGGCCCAGCGCTTGAGAAATCCAGCCGCTCGCGCACGCTTGAGCCGCCTCGCGCCTTTGCTGTTGGCCGCCACCAAGTGGCGTCGCTGAGCTCAGACACTCAGCGCCAGAAGTGCCTGAAACGCCGATATCGCTGATAATCCGCCGGTATCCGAATGATGTTCAGCGCGCCGGCGATACCAGATCGATGAACCGCATAACGCCGTGCGAGACCGCTAGAAACCGCTAAAGAACCGCAAACCCCGCAAAAGGTCTTGAAATCCGCCCGTCCAGATTGTCGGCGTCTTTGTTGGCAGCGGATTTTGGCTTGCTTGAGCTGTTTCCGCATGTTGAGCGGGATTCGGCGCCAAGCGGGGATCGTGGAGGTCCCTGAGTGGCATCGCCGAAAGGTCGCCGCCCCCTGTCGAGTGGGGCGGTCGAGGATGAGATCGTTGATCGCGCACGAGCCGAAATCCGCGGGTTCCTGACCTTGGGCATCAGCGATGGGTCCTCTAGTTCGGGCGCCTCATCGATCTGCAATGGGCTCGGATCGACCGTCGTCGATCGGAACCACACGCTCCTCGGCCAGCACCCTCAGCAGCGCATCGGCGAGCGTCGCGACCGCGACCCGGCTGCTCGCATCCTCGCCGCCGAAGCGCAGGCGGCCACGCTCGTCGATCCTGGGCCACGCGCTGACGACGAGCCCGTCCACGTTCTCGTCGATCACAATGTGACGCTGGAAGAGGCAGCGGTCACGTGACCTCGAAAGCTGAAGGCAAGCTGGACATTTCAATCAACGGAAAGTTAGCTATCTGACTCTAACGCGTAACCCGAACAGCGCTCTCATGGGCCGGTCTACCGATCGGCCTGCTCGCTCGCTCGTCGGAACCACCGAGTTGGGTGAGCGCCCATCGCGCGCCCTAAAAGTGATGGTTCGAAGTGATGGTTCGATCCGTCGCGCGCAACCCCGCCCCCCGCGATCGAACACTCTGGCGAGACACGATCAAGGAGCGAACGCGATGCTCGACCTCGCCGGATAGAAGGACGAACACATCCTCGGGGTCAGCCTCAATCGTCCTTGACGGCCGAGATGGCGAGCAGGATCTTTACCTTGTCGCCGATCACGACGTTGTCGGAGCCGAGCGTCATGTTGAACTTCATGTCGTGATCGTCGCGGCTGATCTGCGCGGACGCAGAGAAGCCAATGCGCGGGTTGCCTTCGCGATCAGTCTCGGCGCCCTCGAGTGTTGCGGTCAGCTTCAGCGGCCGCGTGATGCCGAGGAGCGTGAAGTCGCCCTCGATCTCGAAGGCCTCGTCGTCGATCGGACGCACGAACGTCGATTTGAACGTGATCTGCGGATGCTGGGCAGTGTCGAAGAAGTCGACCGAGCGCGGGTGGTCGTCGCGCTGTGGCTCGCGTGTGTCGATGCTCGACGTCTGCACGCTGCCCTGGGCGTTGACGCCGTCGCCGGTCACCTCGAGCGTGCCCGCGAACTCCTTGAACTGACCCTTGACGGTCGCGATGCCGAGGTGTTTGACCTGGAACTCGACGCTCGAGTGGATGGGGTCGACCTTCCAGGTGCCAGGGGGTAGAAAGCCCGGCTCTTCAACCGTATCGAGACTGACGGCGGCGCTGTCGTCATATATGTCCACTCGATCGATGGCGAGACTTGATCGAGCCAACGGCACAACCCGCTGGCTGAGTTCCTCTTCCAATGCTAGTTGGTCATGGACCGCCTTTGCCGCGGCGAGTTGCAGCTTCTTTTTCTTCGCGTGGACTCTTGCGGGAGCGAGGGTAACCCGTTCGACAGCCAAGACGAATGACACGACTGCCGCCGGGACGCTTACAAACGCGGGGACTTCGACCAACACTACCAGGGGTGAGCTCATCCTAATCTCAAGCACGGCGGCCGGACGCGCTTCTTCGAACGCGGCACGGTCCGACTCGTCGAGACCTCCTGTCAACTCGCATAGACGCGCGACCAGCGCGAACGTAGCGGCGATGTGTCGAGTGCTCGGTGGTTGAGTCGCCATCTCGCATAACTCCGGCGGAAATCCCAGGTCGATAAATAGCTGGACAAGATCTGCGCTTGTCTCGCCAGCTTGCTCCATCTCGCGAAGGATCTCTCGTTGTTCTTCCCGCAACTGCAAAGGCGCGGGCGTGTCGACATCCCCCCTCAGCGCCTGGGCTTCCGCGAATTGGAGGAACTCCGGCACGAACCGGAAAAACGAAAAGCGGACGACGGCTGCCTCCGTCGTGCTTCCGATCTCCATACGGGTTGCCATCGGGTGCGTACTCTAGGCGACCAGCTTCGCACACGAGAACACGCGGCCATCGCTCGACCGCCTGGGTCCCCAATGTAAAGACCAGCAATGGGCGCTTGTCCGACTCCCGGCGTCCGCAGGCGAAGTCGGGCGACTTCATCAGGTGAGCATCTTTATCGTCTGGCGGCGCCGACGACGGCGTGATATCTAGCGAGCATACGCTGCCGCTGTGTCGCCACTCGGCAGAAGGTTGCCAGAACAGTCGATCGTGACTGCAACTGTGCGCGGCCGATGAACAGCTGACCCTGTCCCTCGGGAGATTGACGGTTGCTCGCCTGCCCCGCGCTACCACCGCGCGCGGCGCTCTGCTCCAACACGCTTGAGCGCGAGACCCTGCCCGACTTGTCGCCCTAATAGTCGAGGGCATCCCAGGTCGGGCAGTCCCGAGCAGTATGCCTAGCGATAAGCACGCCGCGTTTGCCGCGAACCTCACGGCAAATTCAAGTAGAACAAGTATCTTCGATGCTCCTAGCACTCCGCAACGCGACAGTCAGGTTTCCGCAGCGTACGGTCATCAATGCGGTCTCACCGTCCTTAACCAGGGGAAGGCAAAACTGGTCGGTCCCAATGGCGTAGGGAAGTCGACGTTGCTGCGGATTGCCGCAGGCGAACTTGAACCTACGCATGGAAGCATCGACCCTCCCGTGGACGTCACGGTCGGCTTCATGCCCCAAGAAGTCAGGATCGTCCGGCCGAGACCGTGCGAAACTAGGTTCGCCGCGTCGGTGACCTGCGGTTACTTGCCCATCGTTTGGATGAGCTGTACGCCTCCACACCGACGACGGAGCCCGCACTGGCCGCACTCGCCGAACTCGGCGAGATTCATCTCCCTACCAGTCCCCACCCTTTGTCCGTGCTTGCCGTTTACTTGGTAATGTTCCGTCCTTTGGATGGGCTCGTGATCTGAGGGGGCAATTATGTGGCGGGGCGTAGGCCACTCAATGGGGTCAACACACGTACGCGCTCCCCTGGTGTTCTTGCTCGCTTTGATGCTTAGCTGGCCCGTCGTGTCCAGCCTTGCAGCATCGGATCATCTGAGCACAAGACTCGACAGCGCGGCGCGCCGAAAGCTCGCCGACCTCGACGTCAAGTTCGCCACCGGCGCGCTTCGCCAAGGCATGCTCACGGGCAGCGCTACCGTCGCTAACATAGGCATCCGCAAGGCGCCCTCCACGTACGCGGCAGTCGACATGAGGGCTGCCGGGAGAGGCAAGAAGGTGATCCAGCTCGGTCGTGTGTGGGTTCCAGCACTCGCGCCAGGCGAGCAGGTCAAGAAGCGTTTCAAGATCGCGATCCCAGCTGGCGCATCTGGTCAATACGTGGTGAGGGTTTGCGCCAACATCCTTGCGCAAGTCCAAGAACTGGGCACCGCCAACAACTGCCGCAAGGTCACGACGATCACGATCGCACCTGCATCAGATGTCAAAGGATACGGACCGACGGGGAACGGGCCACCAGTCTCCGCGCCACCCGGGGGCAGCACGCCCGCCCCCGGCGGCTCAACGCCGCCAGTGGCCGCCCCTGCGTCAACCCCACCGGAAACGACGATAGACGCCGGCCCTACAGGCACTATCGCCATTGCCACAGTTTCATTCACCTTCCACGGTAGCGACAGCAATGACGCCTTCCAATGCAGTCTTGATGGCGCATCATGGGCTCCCTGTACAAGCCCACAGACCTACAACGCACTAGCAAACGGCTCGCACACCTTCCGGGTGCGAGCCACCAGCCAAAACGAAACCGACCCCACACCTGCGAGTGCAGTCTTCACGGTCGCCACGCCACCACACACGACAATCATCAGTGCGCCCAGCGGCCGTGTCCCGCTCGCGGCCATCACCGTCAGCTTCCAGGCCGATAAGACCGAATCCACCTTCAAATGCAGCCTTGACGGTGCCGCGTTCACCTCATGCAGTAGCCCCTACCAGCTAGCAAGCCCCCAAGCCGGGCCACACACCCTTTCCATCGCGGCGACCAACCCAGCCGGATTTACAGGCCCAGCCACAACCGCCAGCTGGAGCTCGGTGGAACCCGAGCACGACCTCTGCGGCACGCTCCCCGTCAGCACAACGATCGGCCCTGATTATGCGGCCGTCTACCACCTCGCCTGCACGATGACCGTGCCTGCGCTACTCACCCTCACCGCAGAACCAGGCACCATTATCAAGGCCAGTCCAAACGTCCAACTGAGCGTCGAAGGCGCCCTTGATTCGGCCGGCAGTACCGCCGAACCCGTCATCCTCACCTCCATCAATGATGACTCCGCCGCTGGACACACCGAAGGCTCAGACAGTGAACCGGAAGTCGGCGACTGGGATGGGGTTGCCGTCAGCGGGGGAGGCTCCGTGAGCCTAGACGACACTGACGTCCGTTTTGCCGATAACGGGCTCACGGGCAACACGACAGCATCCGTCGTCGTGCTCGGCGGCGAATGGTCACAGTTCGTGGGCTCCGCGGTTAACGTGTCGGCCGGGACAGCACAGGTCGAAAACGTGGTAGCTGCAGCGACTGGTGCAAATGCGTTTGCGGTACATTCAGAACACTTGGATCTCAGCAAGTTCGCCGGAAATAGCGCAACCAGAGGGGTGGGTGGTTTCGTGCTTGGCGGCGAAGTCACTGTTTCCTCTACGTTGCATGCCCAGCCGGCTCCCTGGGTCATCGGCGCTTGCGGACTCCAGATCAATAAAGGTGTCACGGCTACTGTGGAAGCCGGCGCGGTGATCAAGGGCGCGGCCGACACTGCGCAGTGCGGTGGCCCAGCGGGCGCGGTCACACTCCAAGTGCAAGGTGCCCTCGTCACGCAAGGCACCAGCGCTGAACCAGTCACGTTCACGTCATTCAAGGATGACACCGTCGGCGGCGACACCAACGGCGACGGCAACGCCACAAAACCGGAAGTCGGCGACTGGGATGGGGTTGCCGTCAGCGGGGGAGGCTCCGTGAGCCTAGACGACACTGACGTCCGTTTTGCCGATAACGGGCTCACGGGCAACACGACAGCATCCGTCGTCGT
>JASLDD010000066.1 GCA_030151725.1 Solirubrobacteraceae bacterium | reverse complement strand
CTCAGCCGGCGGCAGCACATCGGGGGCGGCGATCCTCGCGCTGATCCCCGTCTTCTACACGGCGCTCTTCAGCGAGGGCCGCAGGCAGCTGTATGTGGTCCTGGCGGGCATGACCATCTTCTACCTGGCGCCCATCATCCTCGTGGGCCCGCCCGCCTACCCGCACTCCCAGTACCGCGCCGCGCTGCTCACGGTCGCCGTCAGCTCGATCATCGGCCTGGCGACCAAACGCCTGGTTGGCAACGTCCGCCACCAGGCCGGCGAGGCGTTGAGCAGGGAACAGATGCTCACCCAGGTCAACGACGTGGTGCGCGAGCTGTTCAACAGCTCGGAGGCGCGCATCGACGTCTGCGAGGCCGCCCGCACGATCGGACAGGCCACGATGGCGATCCTGTATGAGCCGGTGCGCGGCACCAGCATGATGCGCTCGACGGCCATGGTTGGCCTGCACGCTCCCCCCATCGAAATCTCAAGGCTCACGCAGAGCGCGGTGAGCGAAGCCTTCGACTCCGGCAAGGCCGCCCTGATCACAGAGGACGTGGAAGCGCACGTGGGAAGCCTCGCCCTGTGGAAGGCAGCCGGCCGGCCCACGTCGATCCTTTACGAGCCGCTGATGCGCGGCGCCGAGCCGGTGGGAGTGCTGGTCGTGGGCTGGCAGGGAGACGTCCGCCCGGACGGCGCCCGCGCGACGGTCGTAGCACTGCTCGCCCACGAGGCGGCTGCGGCGATCGACCGCGCCGACACGCTCAGCCACCTCAGCGACATGGCCAGCACCGATCCCCTCACCGGCCTGCCCAACCGCCGCGCGTGGGATGCACGCGTCAACCAGGTGCTGAGCTCGGGCAGCCAGTTCACGATTGCGATGCTCGACTTCGATCACTTCAAGGAGTTCAACGACACCTACGGCCACCCGGCCGGCGATCGCCTGCTCAAGGAGACGGCGGCCATGTGGCGCGAGCAGTTGCGCACGGGCGATCTGCTGGCGCGGCTCGGCGGCGAGGAGTTTGGGCTGCTGCTGTTCGAGTGCGACACCGGCCATGCGGTCGAGGTGATCGAGCGTCTGCGCAAGCTCATCTACCGCAACCGCACCTGCTCGGCCGGCTTTGCCGAGCGCCGGCCGGGAGAGTCGGCCGAAGCGGTCATCGCGCGCGCCGACCAGGCCCTTTATGAGGCCAAGAGCTCAGGGCGCGACCGCGTCTGCATGAGCGCCTGAAGCCTGAAGTCCCCGCCTACACTCCTCTCACACCAGCCACGAGGAGGAGAGCCATGCAGATGCAGGCGGTGCTGATGCGCGAGACGGGAGGCCCGGAGGTGCTGAAGCTCGAGGAGGTCGAGCGGCCAGAGCCGGGCCAGGGCGAGGTGCTGATCGAGGTCAAGGCCGTGTCGGTCAACCCGATCGACTGGAAGTACCGCCGCGGGCTGATGCCAAAGCCGTTGCCCGTGATCCTCGGAAACGACGTCTCCGGGACAGTCGTCGCATCGCGCGCAGAGGACTACAGCGAGGGCGATGAGGTATTTGGGATCGCCCCCAGCGGCGGCTATGCCCAGTTCGCAACGGCGCCCGCATCGATCATCGCCCCCAAGCCCGCCGAGATCACCCACGAGCAGGGGGCGGCCATCCCCGTCGGGGGACTCACGGCGTGGCAGGCGCTGTTCGACCACGGCCAGCTGCAGGCGGGGCAGACGGCGTTGATCGCAGGCGCATCCGGCGGCGTGGGCCACTTCGCAGTGCAGCTCGCCAAGCATGCCGGCGCCAAGGTCATCGGCGTCGGATCCACACGCAACCGCGACTTCGTGCTCGGGCTCGGCGCTGATGACTACGTCGACTACACCCAGCAGGCCATCGCAGATGTCGTCTCAGACGTCGATCTCGCTTTCGACACCGTGGGCGGCTCGATGACTGAGACGCTCCTCTCCACAGTGCGCTCAGGAGGAGTGCTCGTGCTGATCGCAAACGCGCCACCCGAACCGCAGGCCGCCAAGCGTGGCGTTCGGGCGGCGCTATTCAGCATGAGCCCCACCACAGAGCAGCTGGGCAAGGTGGCCGAGCTGGTGGCGAGCGGCGAGGTGCGCATCGAGATCGCCCAAACGATGCCCCTGGCGGATGTCGGTCGCGCCCATGAGCTGAGCGAGTCGGGTCACACCCGCGGCAAGATCATCCTGACGGTCTGAGACGAAGGGGGTCCCGCCACGACCGCATCCACATCACTCGATCAGCGTCGTGGGATCGGTCGCGGAGCTCTGATCGGGCAGGTTGATTTCAACGCCGGGCGGCGGGTCGACATGGCCGGCGAGCAGCGGATCGTCGGTGTCATGCATCCAGCCGTCCAGGCGGCCCCGAAGGTCGCTTAGGACATCCGCGTAGGCGGGGTCGGCAAGCAGGTTGTTGGCCTCGCCGGGATCGAACACGAGGTCGTAGAGCTGTTCTTTGGGGATCTCACGCTCGGCCCAGCCGTTGCGCAGCAGCAGGTCCTTGGAGGGCCCGTCGTCGGTGTTGGGCAGCACGGGCGTGAGGCGCTCGCCCCAGCGGCGGATGTACTTGTGACGGGTCGTGCGCACGGCGCGCTGGGGCTCGTAGGCGGCGTGCCAGGTGGAGCCGGCGAAGATCTCATCGCGGACGCTTTTGGTGTTGTGGCCGTGCGCGAGCCCCATCAGGGACACGCCCTGCAGGAACGGGGGGCGGGGGATACCAAGGTACTCGCAGATGGTGGGGTAGATGTCGATGTGGGAGACGAGCGCGTCGTTTACGCGACCGCCGCTGAAGGGGTTGGGTCCGCGCAGGATCAGCATCACGCCGAGCCCGCGGTCATAGAGCGTGGCCTTGGCGCCGGGGAAGGGCATGCCGTGGTCGGTCGTGAAGATGATCAGCGTCTCATCGGCCAGGCCGGAGGCGTCGAGCTCGTTGAGCACCATGCCGACACCGTGGTCGAGCGAGCGGGCGCTGGCCTTGAAGGCGGCGACGTCCGCGCGCACCTCGGGCGCGTCGGGGAGGTTTGAGGGGGGCTTCGAGTACTGCACGTCGCGCAGCGAGCCCGGCCCGAGGAATTCGCGGTGGGTCTCGAAGAAGCCCACGGACAGGAACAGCGGGCGCTCGCGGGGGCGGCGCAGGACCTCCATCGCAAGCGGCGCTACGGTCTCCACGCGGGTGGTGGGGATCTTCATGACCTCGTCGTAGCCAATCACGTCCGGCTCCTTGGAGATGTGCTGCTCGCCGATCAGCGTGGAGGTGTAGCCGACCTGGCGCAGCGTGTTGACGATGTGGTGGCTGTAGTCACGCAGCGACCACCCGCGGTGGGCCAGGCCGAGCATGCCGTTGCTCTGCCCGTACTGCCCCGTCAGCAGGCAGGCGCGGCTGGCCGAGCAGGTGGGCGCGGCGCAGAAGGCTTGGCGAAAGAGCACTCCCTGGTCTGCCAATGCCTGCACGTTTGGCATCGGCACGGGCTCGCCGTAGGGCTGCACATAGCGCCCCGTGTCGTGGGAGTGCAGGTAGAGGATGTTAGGAAGAGTCATCGTTGTCCACTAAGTCAATGTAGAAGATGGGGTACTCTTGGGAGGGTGACGCCGATGCTCTCCTACCTTGTCTGCGCCACCCCGCGCAGCGGCAGCACCCTACTCTGCCACGAGCTCGACCGGACAGGCGTTGCGGGCCACCCGGAGGAGTACTTCGAGGCGCTGCGCCGCTCGGGCCTTCCGCGCCGCCCGCACGAGTACTTCGACGCGGAGCGCCACGCCAACATCGTGGAGCGCCTGGCCTACCGCGAGATGCCCGACGGCGCCGCCGCGACCCCCAGCCCGCTGTGGCATCCGGACACCTATGACCAGTACCTGGCGTGGGCGTTGCGCGAGGGCACGACCGACAACGGCGTCTTTGGCGCAAAGCTCATGTGGGGCTACTTGGGTGACTTCGCAGAGCTGTTGCGCGGCATCGAAGGCATGGGCGGGCGGCCGCTGCCAGAGCTGTTGGGCCGTGCCTTTCCGGGCCTTCGCTACATCCAGATAACGCGCCAGGACAAGGTTCGCCAGGCGGTGTCGCTGTGGAAGGCCGTCCAGACGCAGGCTTGGAAGCGCGAGGCGGGCGAGCAGGCGAGCCCGGCGGTCGAGCCCGTGTTCTCGTTCCGCGCCATCAACTACCTCGTGCGCGAGCTGACCGCCCACGACGCCTCCTGGGACGCCTACTTCCTGGGCCTCGGCTATGAGCCCCTGAAGCTCACCTACGAGGAGCTGGCCGAGGACACCGACGGGGTCGTCCGGCGCGTGCTCGCCCACCTGGGCATCCCGGCGCCCGACGATCTGCAATCGGCCGCGCCGCGCCTGTCGGTGCAGGCGGATGAGACCTCAGAGCTGTGGGTCGCGCGCGTGCACGAGCACCTGGCTGCGCTCGAGGACCCTGAGCTGGTCTGACTAGCGCTGCGCCCGCTCGACGAGCTCGCCGAGTGCGGACAGAGAGACCTCCAATGCTGCGGCGATTCGTCTGACGGTTGTCCAGGTGGGGTTGGCATGCCCGCGCTCGATCCGCGCAAATGCAGCCACGGTGAGGCCCGCTCGATGAGCCAGGTCCTCCTGAGTCTCGCCGCGCTCGGTGCGCAGGCGCCGAAAAGTGGCGGCGAGAGCCGCATCTGCCTGAATGGGGGCCGACATAGTGAGAAACATCGCACGTCCCGAGTAGCAAGATCCAGTCAGTGGGCTGCTGGTATCTTGCTACTGTCACGCCATCCCCACAGAAGGCGCTGGCCGGCCGGCATCCGCGCGAGGCTCGCGCAGGTGCCGGCCACTTTTGTCTCTGTCTCAATGTCGTGCCTTTTGCCGGTGGTTCACGGCGCCCTAGCCGAGCGGCGGGAGGCGGTACTTGCGTGTCTTTGGGCAGCGCTCCAACAGGCCGAGCTCGACGAGCGTGAGCGCGTAACGATGGGCTGTAGAGGGGCTCATCCCGAGGTCTTCCGCCAGCTCCACGATTCCGCGCGAGTCGCCGTCGGGTCCGAAGCACGTCAGGATCGATAGGCCGCGCAGTAGCGAGCGCGACAAGCGCGAGTCGGTGGTGTCGCTTGGCATGTACCGGGGCCGTGGGCGGCGAGTACTGCTCTCGCCGGCCAGGGCCGTGGGTGTACTGGCCTGCTCATCTTCGATTGGCGTGCGCAACGAGTCGGAGATCAGGGTTGCGAGTGTTGGTGCGCGGCTATTGGTGGCGGCACGTACCACCTCGTCGATCTGGGTGGGGGAGAGGTTGATGGAGATCGTTGGCTGCTCGTGGTCGCTCATGAACGCGACATTACAGATGCAGACAATCGTCCGCATCCCGTGTTTTCGATCGGCTCTTTCGAAGTGTCTTCCGATAGGGCGTCGGTCCGGCTTCGATGCTTGCACGTGCAATCATTGTCGTGTGAGCAAGATCGCGATCACAGAGTTCACAGACCCGGGCTGCCCGTTCGCATACTCGGCCAGCCCCGATCTGGCCGTCCTGCGCTGGCGCTACCGCGAGCAGCTGGACTGGCGGCTAGTGACCATAGGTCTGGCGGAGGACCCGCAGCGCTACATCGACGCCGGGTACACGCCCACGCGCATGACGGTCGGCAACCTCGAGTTCCGACGCCGTTACGGCATGCCCTTCCTGAGCGAGCCCCGGGCGCGGGTCGCCGCCACCACCCGCGCCTGTCGCGCGATTGTGGCCACCCGGCTACTCGACCCAGCGCGCGAGTACGACGTGCTGCGGGCCCTGCAGCTGGCTTGGTTCACAACAACGCTCGTGCTCGACCAGGACGAGGACCTCGCCGCGGCGCTGCAGGCAGTTGACGGTCTGGATGTGGAGGCGGTCCTCGCCGCGATCGACGCGGAGGACACGCTTGTGGCCTACGAGCAGGACAAGCTCGAGACACGCACCGCCGAGGGTGGCCCCACACACTTCCAGGGCAAGGCCCGGCAGACAGATGGCCCAGTGCGCTTCTCGGCGCCGTCGCTGGTGTTCGAAGCGGGCGATGGTCGCCGCTTGGAGGCTGGGGGCTTTCAGTCGATCGGCGCCTACGACGTGCTGATTGCCAATCTCGACGCCAAGCTCGAGCGCCACGCGCCGGCCGAGGAGCCTGTGGAGGCGCTGCGCCTGTTTCCCTCAGGGCTCGTCACGCAGGAGGTGGCGGCGATCATAACGCAGAACAACCAGGAGCCCGACCGCGTTGCAGCCGAGCGCGCCTTGATCGAGCTGGAGGGCGAGGGCAAAGTTCGCCGTATCGCCCTGGGCGACGACGCGCTCTGGCAGCTAATAAACGCCTGAGCCGGATTCACGCGGCCCTTGGCCTGGGCTGCCGGTCTCGGCTGGTCGCTCATATACAAGTTCGCACCGCTGTACGACCATGGCTATACAGCAGTCGCAGGGACTAACAAACTGGCCAGGTCGAGGGGCTGGCTGGCTCATATATAGGTTCGCACTTCTGTATAACCATCGCTATACAGCAACTGCCGGGTCTAATACGACGACGAACCCCGGCCAAAGAACAAGCCTCGCCACACGGGTAGCCTCCAGCGCCTGATGTCGATCACAGTCACCCTCCCCGACGGCAACGAGCTCGAGTTGCCCGACGGCGCCACCGGCGCCGACGCAGCGGCAGCTATTGGCCCGGGCCTGGCGCGGGCGGCCCTCGCGATCGAGATCAGTCACCCCGAGGACGGCGAGGACCCCGCCGCCGAGATACGCGACCTCGCACGCGCTCTGCCCAACGGAGCGCGCGTGTCGATCATCACGGCCAAGAGTGGTGAGAAGGCGCTGGAGCTGATCCGCCACGACGCAGCCCACGTGCTTGCGGCCGCCGTCATGGACCTCTACGACGGCGTCAAGATCTCGATCGGGCCGCCGATCGCCGACGGCTTCTACTACGACTTCGAGTTTCCCGAGGGAACCGCCATCTCCGAGGCGGACTTCCCGGCGATCGAAGAGCGGATGCGCGCGCACATCAAGGCCGCGGAGGGCTTTGAGCGCCAGGACGTCTCGGTGGCAACGGCGCGCGAGCGCTTTGTGGCCGAGCGCCAGGACTACAAGGTCGAGCTGATCGACGATCTGCTC
>JASLDD010000012.1 GCA_030151725.1 Solirubrobacteraceae bacterium | reverse complement strand
CGGTGGCGAAGGTGGCAATGTCGGCGAGCGTCACGATCGTCCCAAGCGCCCCCCACGTGCCGTCGGGGATCTCGGGGGTGAACACCCACACGCGGCGAGGGTCGCGCTCGTGGGCGCCCTGCTCGGCGTCGAGCACAGCGTTCGTGATGTCGCGCACCATCGCCTCGCGGCGCTCGGGCTCATACTGGCCTTCCGGCACCGAAGCCACGAAGCGATAGTGGGGAGCGGACGCCGCCGAGCCTGCCACGTAGACCGCCTCGGGGCGGTGGACGAACAGCCACGCGATGGAGCGAACCTGGGGGTTGGTCGGGTCGGCGCCCTCGTTGCGGATCAGCATGTCGGTGAGCTCTGCGAGCAGCCGCTCCTCGGCGGCGGGCTGGAGTGCTCCGGCGGGGATGTATGCGTCGAGCATGGGCATGGTGCAAAGACCTCCTTCCGGCCGGTGGCCGGAGTCGTATCGGTAAGAGTCACTCTCTTGAAAGGAGCGACTTTCGCACCGACCCTACAGATGTCACTCTTCTAATGCAAGCGATAGGATGGGCGGATGAAGCGCACGAGCCTCGCCGACCATCCGTGCTCCATCGCCCGCGCGGTGGACGTGGTGGGCGAGTGGTGGACACCGCTGATCCTGCGCGATGTGGCCTACGGGGTTCGCAGGTTCCGCGAGATCCAGGACGACCTGCAGATCTCGGCGAACGTGCTCTCGGACAGGCTGGAGGCGCTGGTGGCAGAGGGAATTCTCGAGCTGCGCTCCTATCAGGAGCGCCCGCCACGAAGCGAGTACCTGCTCACGGAGAAGGGAGCCGAGCTGCTGCCGACGCTGCTGGCGCTGATGCAGTGGGGCGAGCGCTGGAAGTGGCCGGAGGGGGGCGGACCGCTGCGGGTGGTGCACGAGGAGTGTGGCAGCGAGGTCCGCGTGGAGCTGCGCTGTTCGGATTGCGAGCGCGAGGTGCGCACGGATGAGCTGCGCGCCAAGGGCCGCAGACGGCCGGACTCTGTACCGGGCGAGCACGAGCCCGGCAACGTCACCGCGGTGCGCCTGCTGGCGAGCGCGGATGGTCTGCGTATCGAGGCTTAGGTTCTTGGCTACTCGCCGTCGTAGTAGTCGACGTGCCCATCGGCACGGCGGAGCATGACCTTGTCGGCGTCGTTGCCCGGCCACACGCCGATCTTGTCGCTGTCGGGGTAGACGGCCACGGACGGCTCGCGGGCGCTCGAGAACATCACCATGCGCGCCTCCACAGCATCTCGGTTGCTCACCTTGTGGGCTCCCTCGGGACCCGGCGGGAAGGCAACGACATCGCCTCGCCCTAGCTCCTCCTCGCCCTCAGGCGTCCGCAGGACAACCGTCCCCTCGAGCACCAGCAACCACTCCTCCTCATACTCGTAGTGGTAGGGGCACAGAGCCTGGCCGGGCGGGATCACGAACGACTTCACGGCCAATCCCTCGGCGCCGAGCAGCTTGGAGATGCGGATGGCGCCGCCGCGGTAGCCGTCGGGATCGGCCTCGTCGAACTCGTGCTCGTCGTTGAAGATGTTCACTCGGCGCATTGGAGGTGTATTGCTACTTCCGCTTCGCCTGGTGCTCGATCACCTTGCCGAAGGCGCTCTCCAGCTGGGTGCTCATACGCAGCTTGAACAGCGCGAGCAGCGCCTCGGAGGCGAGCGGGCGCAACGAATCCACACCCTCGATCAGCTCGTCCCAGCGCTCGTCCGGCTGGCCGGCCTGCTCGAAGGGCTCCCACAGCTCGCGCAGGAACAGCCTGGTGAAGGCGCGGGAGATCGACTCGCAGTCGCGGCTCACGCGCTCCACGAGTGCGAGGGCGGTGTGAAACGAGATGCCCAGCGCCATGACCTGCTCGGCTGCATCCATGAGCGCCGGGCTCGGCGCTTCAAAGCGCCCGTCACCCAGAGGCACGAGCAGTTTGAGCTTGCGCACGCGCTCTATGTCCTTGGTGTCGATCTCGCCAAAGCGCTTGAAGAGTTCCTCCGCCGTGAGGAGTTCCGGCGACTCCGCCTCGAAGGGCGTTGTCACCGCGCGCCTGAGACCGAGCAGGCGCTCTGCCAGGCCGTCCGATCCGCTCAGCAGACGCTCGATGGCATGGAGGTTGAAGCCGTCGGCCTGCAGATCGAGGATCAGGCGCAGGCGTGCAACGTGCTCGGAGTTGTAGTAGCCCACGCGGGCGCGAACCTCCGGTGGCGGAAGCAGCCCCCGCGTGTGGTGGTTGCGGATGTTGCGCACCGACATGCCCACCTCGGCGGCCAGCTGCTCGACCGTGAGGTCGTAGTCCGAGGGGGCGCTGCCCTCGTGCTTGATTGCGCTCCCGTTGGCCTTTGTGGCCCGCTCGCTGGACTCTGAAGTCGCGTTCGTCATCGTCATTTCAAGATACCATGTTTGATGTTCCCTCATTTGAGGTAACATAGTTCTACGTCATGGTCATCCCCGTCCGCAAATCGAGCAGGCAGACCTCATCTGGAGGCCCCCGTGGCTGAACGGGGAGCCGTGCCGCAGGTCTCGGCCACGCGGCGCAAAGTGCTCGGGCTGATCCGCTCGTTCACCTCGCCGCTGCTGCCCGACGACTACCTGGAGCTGATCAACCCGCTGTGGTCCACACGCGAGCTGCGCGGGCGCATCGAGCGGGTCGAGCGCGAGACCCCCGATGCGGTGACCGTGCGGATCAAGCCCGGTTGGGAGTGGCCGGGCCACACTCCCGGGCAGTACCTGCGCTTGGGCATCGAGGTCGACGGCATCCACCACTGGCGCGCCTACTCGCTCACCTCCGATCCCAGGCGCCCCGACGGCTGCATCGCGATCACGCCCAAGCTGGTGGAGGCCGGCAAGGTCTCGCCCTTCCTCTTCTCGCGCGTCAAGCCCGGCGCGATCGTCCGGCTCGGTGGAGTGGAAGGCACATTCGTGCTTCCCGACCCGCTCCCACCCCGGCTGCTGTTCGTGAGCGCCGGCAGCGGCATCACGCCGATCATGAGCATGCTGCGCGACCTCGCGCGCAGGGGCGAGTTGAATGACGTGGCGCACGTGCACTGCTCGCGCACGGCCGAGGGCGTTATCTTCGCCCGTGAGCTGGCTGAGCTTCAGGCCAAGCACCCCGGCTACCGCCTCGATCTGCGGATCACCGGCGAGCGCGGCCGGATCGTGGCCGAGGGTGTGCAGGAGCTGTGCGAGGACTGGCGCGAGCGCGAGACCTTCCTGTGCGGGCCCTCGGGGCTGCTGGAGGCGATGGGTGCGCACTGGCGCAGCCAGGGCGACCCGGCCAAGCTGCATGTGGAGCACTTCCAGCCCGACGAGCGCGTCGGCGACGGCGAGCGTGGCGAGGGCGGCCCCATCACCTTCCGCAAGAGCGGGCTCGAAGCTTGCAGCGACGGCGAGCAGTCGATCCTGCAGGCCGGCGAGAGCGCCGGGGCCACGCTGCCCTACGGCTGTCGCATGGGCATCTGCCACAGCTGCGTCGGGCGCCTGCGCTCCGGTCAGGTTCGCGACCTGCGCACCGGACGTGTCCACGGCCAGCCCGGCGATCTATTGCGTACCTGCATCAATGCGCCCGAGGGCGCGGTCGAGATCGAGCTATGAACATCCCACCCCAAAGGAACCCCCATGTCAGCCACTCAGACTGAGATCCCGCACGTCGAGCCGAGCCACGACGAGATCGAGAGTCCCCTCGCGCGGCTCACGCCCGAGCAGATCGAGCAGCTCGGCCGGGAGTTCGACGCCATTCACCAGGAGGTCTATGCGGACCTCGGCGAACGCGACTCACGCTACATCCGCTCGACGATCAAGCTGCACCGCCAGCTCGTCTTGGCGGCGCGCGCGCTGCTGATGGGGTCGCGCTCCAAGCCGCTGTGGCTGGCCGGCACGACCGCGCTGTCGCTGGCCAAGATCCTGGAGAACATGGAGATCGGCCACAACGTCATGCACGGTCAGTGGGACTGGATGAACGACCCCGACATCAACTCCCAGAGCTGGGATTGGGACACCGCCTCACCCGCTGAGGCATGGCGGCACTCGCACAACTACGAGCACCACACCTACACGAACATCCGCGGAAAGGACCGCGACCTCGGCTACGAGATCATGCGCGTCGATCCCAAGCAGAAGTGGCACCCCATTTACCTCTTCCAGCCGCTCTACAACCTCCTCTTGATGGGCTTCTTCGAGTGGGGAGTGGCCGTCCACGATCTCAACCGCGGCGCGATCCACTCGGGCGAGAAGTCAAAGGAGCAGGTCCTCGAAGAGCTCAAGGCGATCGGCGTGAAGGCACGCGGGCAAATCGTCAAGGACTACATCGCCTTCCCCGGTCTCGCCGCCCTCGGCTCGCTGGTGGCATCTCGCGGCTCGGTTGAGACAGGCCAGCGTTCCTTCAAGTCCACGCTCGCGGCCAACTTCACGGCCAACATCGTGCGCAATGTGTGGGCGCACTCGATCATCTTCTGCGGGCACTTCCCCGACCAGACCTACACGTTCAGCCAGGAGGAGGTCGCCGATGAGACTCGCGGCGGCTGGTATGTCCGCCAGCTGCTCGGCTCGGCCAATATCGAAGGCAGCTCCTTCTTTCACCTGCTGGCGGGCAACCTCAGCTTCCAGGTCGAGCACCACCTCTACCCCGACATGCCCTCCAGCCGCTACTCCGAGATCGCCCCCCGCGTGCGCGACATCTGCCGCCGCTACGGGCTGCCCTACAACACCGGTCCGCTGCACAAGCAGCTGGGCACCGTGCACCGCACGATCCTGCGGCTCGCGTTCCCCGGCGGCAAGGCGCGTCCCAAGCCCGGCGCCTACCGGCCCGAGCCGGTTTAGCGAGCCGTCGCGCTAGCTGCAGCCCGTGATACCGCCGTCGAGCGGAATCACCGTACCTGTGACGTATGCGCCGGCGCGCGAGGCCAGGAACAGGGCGAGGCCGGCCACGTCATCCGGACGCCCGATGCGCCCGAGCGGCACCGCCTGCTCGATTGCCTGGCGTGAGTCGGGGTCTTCGAGCGCGAAGGCCATCATCTTGCTCTCGAACGGTCCCGGCGCGATCGCGTTGACGGTGATGTGCTCCGAGGCCAGCCGCTTGGCCAGGTGGCGGGTGAGCATGTGGACGGCGGCCTTGCTGGCGCTGTAGCTGTAGTTCTCTACTGCCGGCGTGCGCAGGCCGTCGATCGATCCGATGTTGATCACGCGCGCTGGGTCCTCAGGGCTGGCGGCCTCGCGCAGCGCTCCCAGCAGGCCCACCGTGAGGTTGAACACGCCCTCCACGTTCGTGTGCAGGATCTTCTCCCAGCCGGCCGGGGGGAACTCCTCGAGCGGCGCTCCCCAGACGGCGCCGGCGTTGTTTACGAGGATGTCAAGCGAGCCGAAGTGCTCAACGGTGGCGCTCGCCAGCGCGGCTGCGCCCTCCGGCGTGGAGATGTCGGCGGGGATCGCCTTGCACTCCCCGTAGGCGGACAGCTCCGTGGCGGCGCCTTCTACGTCGGCGCTCTTGCGCGAGGAGACGAGCACCCGTGCGCCCGCCTGCACGAGGCCGCGGGCGATCATCAGGCCGATGCCGCGTGATCCGCCCGTGACGAGGGCGCTCTTGCCGGAGACGTCGAAGAGGTCGCTCATGTGCGGTGCATCCTACGTACTAGGCGGTGTGTGAGACTGGCACGCGTGGATTTGAACAGGCCAAGCATGGGTGTGGTGGGCCACGTCGAGTGGGTGGAGTTCGCACGTGTGGATCACGTGCCCCAGGCGGGTGAGGTGGTCCACGCGCGTGAGCCCTTTGAGGAGCCTGCCGGGGGCGGGGCGGTGGCGGCCGTGCAGCTGGCGCGGCTGGGCGGCGGCTCGGTGCTCTTCACCTCGCTCGGCGAAGACGAGCACGGCCGGCGCTCGGCGACGCGCTTGGGCGAGCTCGGTGTGGAGGTACGGGCCTCGATCGGGCATGTGCCGACTCGTCACGCGCTCACGCTCGTCGATGACCAGCGCGAGCGCACGATCACGACGATCGGCAAGCGCCTTGAGCCGCATCTCGACGACGCCGAGGATCGCCGTCGTCTGGAGGCCATGCACGCGATCTACTTCACAGCCGGTGATGTGGATGCCCTGCGCGCGGCCCGCGCGGCTGCCTCGGTGCTCGTTGCCAGCCCGCGCGCGAACGACGCGCTCGGCCATGGGGTGCAACTGGATGCGCTCGTGCTGAGCGCCGGCGATGGTATCGAGCTGGGTGAGGCTGTGGGCGCCGAGGGCGAGGCCGCGCTTGTGGTTTGGACCGAAGGCGCGAAGGGGGGCAGATTCCGCGAGCGCTCGGGCGCCGATGGGCGTTGGGACGCCGCACCGCTACCCGGCGCGCCCGTCGACTCATATGGCTGCGGCGACTCGTTCGCCGCGGGGCTCACCTATGGCCTGGGCGCCGGCATGGCGATTCCCGACGCGCTTGCCCTCGCCGCCCGCTGCGGGGCCCTGTGCCTGACCGGCCGGGGCCCGTACGAGCGGCAGCTCACGGCCGCCGATCTTGATGGTTGATTCCGTGATCCTGCGGCTCTGGATGGCACGTGTGGCCTGCGCTGGCCTTTGTCCTCGGGCTCGTCCTTGCCGCCAGCAAGGACTTCACCCTGCGTCCGCGGCCAGCTTGACCCTCCGCACCACCAGAGCAAAACACGCACCACGGAATCAACCATCTAGTCTGTGGCGCCGTGGGCTTTGAAGAGATAACCAGCGAGGCGCCCCAGATCACGACGGAGCTCGCCGATCGTGTCCTCACGATCACCTTGAGCCGCCCCGACCGCCTCAACGCGTGGACGGGTCAGATGGGTAGCGAGCTGATGGCGGCGTTCGACCGCTCCGACGCCGACGATGAGGTGCGCGCGGTGATCGTGACCGGCGCCGGGCGCGGGTTCTGCGCAGGGGCCGACCTCGGCACCGGCGGGGAGACCTTCGACTATCGGGCGCGCGGGCTCGAGGACGCGACGCCCCGCGACAACGGCGGTCAGTTCACACTGCGCGTGTTCCAGTCCAAGAAGCCGGTGATCGCCGCGATCAACGGTCCGGCCGTTGGCGTGGGCGCCACGATGACGCTGCCCATGGACATCCGCCTAGCGGCCGATGACGCGCGCATGGGCTTCGTGTTCGCCCGCCGGGGGATCATCCCCGAGGCCTGCTCCAGCTGGTTTCTGCCGCGCGCGGTCGGCATCAGCCGCGCGATGGAGTGGGTGGCCACCGGCAGGGTGTTCTCAGCTCAGGAGGGTCTCGAGGCGGGGCTTTTGCGCAGCCTGCATCCCGCCGGCGAGCTGCTCGATGCCGCGCATGCGCTCGCGGGCGAGATCGTCGAGAACACGGCGCCCGTCTCGGTGGCGCTTGCCCGTCAGCTGATGTGGCGGATGCTGGGCGCCGAGCATCCCATGGTCGCGCATCGCGCCGATTCCCGCGGGATGTACGCGCGCGGGCAGTCGGCCGATGCGGTCGAGGGCATCACGTCTTTTCTAGAGAAGCGCCCCGCGGAGTTCCCCGATCGCGTCAGCGACGGCCTGCCCGAGATCATGCCCTGGTGGAGCGAGCCCGAGTTCGAGTAGGGCGTTGCGGCGTAGCTGCGGCGGCTCAGGCCGGCGGGTGCTGAGGTCCCCAGCTCGCCTGCCCGTTACCGGCCAGGGCGATGTGCGGCCCGAGCAGAACCTTCTGATCGGTCGTGCCCTGGTAGACGGCCTTGACGCGGGCCAGCACCTCGCGCAGGCTGCTGAGCTGGCCCTGGCGGCCATAGCTATGCAGGTCGGCCGTCAACCCGTGAGCGACCAGGCCGGCCTGTTCTGCGAGAAACAGCGCCCGCGGCATGTGAAAGCCCTGTGTCACCACGATTGCCGAGCGCACGCCGAACACCTTGCGAGCGCGGACCATGCTGGCCCAGGTGTCAAACCCGGCGTGGTCGGTGAAGATATCTCGGCCGGGAACTCCGGCAGCTTGCAATGCTCGGCGCATCGTGTCGGGCTCGTCGTAGGAGACGGTATGGTTGTCGCCCGAGACGAGGATGCGCTGAACCTTGCCGGCGCGCCACAGCTGGACGGCTCGTTGCACGCGGTCGGCCAGCATCTGGCTCATGTGCCCTGACGGTTCCACGTAGGCGCCGAGCACGAGCGCGACCTGGGCGTGGGGGAGGCTGCTCACGTTCGCCGTGGAGTCCCCCTGCTCGGTGAGCAGGATGTACGCGTTAGCGCCAACGACCAAGAGCGTGCCTGTCGTGAGGGTGGCGGCGAGTCCCGCTACCGCCCAGCGCGTCCAGCGCCGGGCTTTGATCGCTCGCAGCATTTGATTAAGGCTAGCGCCTGGGCGGTTCGCTTTCCTCGGTCGGGGAGGGAACGGGGGGAAATCCTAGGTGCGCGAGCACTCGGACCAATCGATGATCGGCTGTGCGTACGAGATAGGCCATGATCGTGGGCAGCGCTCGATAAAACAGCCAGCAGAGGAGAACGAGGCCGAGCGCGGGGCCCATGACGCTTAGGGTGAAGCCGGGGATCGAGGACGTCAACGCTGCCCCGGCAAGCACACCGCCGAAGACGATCATGGCGAGCATGACAGAGGTGTAGAGCAAGCAGGCTCCGATTCCGCCACGCAGCTTCCACTCGCGGGCGAACGGCTCGAAGTGCACCAGCCACGCATAGCCGATCAAGAACAGCGCCGCTCCTCGGAGAAGCGAGTCCGATTCGGAATCGAGCTGGCCACGCAATGTGGCCCTCATGGTGATGTACGCATAACCGGCCATTGCGAGCGAGAACAGCGTCAGTCCTCGTTCAGACCAGAGCCTTGCGGTGTCGGAGTCATCGGTCAAACGCTCCACCCATCTGAGCCGGGGACGCGTGAGCGCGAGCGTGAGCATCGTTCCGCCGATGATCGCCACGATCACCTCTCGGCCTTTGAAAATCGCGTCCGCGTGAGTCACAGCCAGCATGGCGAGACATTCGACATGCTGGACTCCAGGCTTTAGCGGGGCAGATCCTGCACCAACGACAGCACGGGCGCGAACAGATCACCGCGCTCATCCACTCTTCGCAGCACCTCTGCGGCCTCAAACGCAAGCGCGCTGGGATCACCGCCTTCCAGCCCCGCCATCACCTCATCCCAGTCCAGCGGCGTGGAGACGGTGGGACGCGCGGTGGCTCGCAGCGAGTACACGCACACGGTCGTCTTCTTGCGGTCGTTCTGGCTCCAATCGATCAGTACCTTGCCCGTCCGCTTGGCCTTGCTCATGCGCGAGACCACCAGGTCCGGTTCGGCGCTCTCCAGCAGCTCGGCCACGGACTTGGCGAACGGCTTGGTGTCCGCGTAGGTGACGTGTTCGTTGTTGAGCGGCACGTATACCTGCAGGCCCTTCGACCCCGATGTCTTGACAAAGCTCTTCAGACCCAGGTTCTCGAACATGCCATGCAACTGCAGCGCCACGCGACAGCACTCGACAGCAGTGGCCGGCGCGCCGGGGTCGAGATCGAACACGAGCATCGTCGGGCGCTCGATCTCCTCAGCGCGGGAGAGCGGCGTGTGCAGCTCGATCGCCGCGAGGTTGGCGAGCCATACGAGCGTCGGTAGATCCTCGGCGAGCGTGTAGTCGATCGGCTTCTTCTCGCTTTGCACCGTCGCTGTGCGCACCCACTCGGGTCGGTGGGCCGGCGACTGCTTCTGAAAGAACGACTTGGCCTCCACGCCGTCGGGCCAGCGCGTGACGGTCAGCGCACGGCCCTCCAGATGGGGGAGCAGGACCGGTGCGACCGCGGCGTAGTAGTCGATCAACGCGCGCTTGGTGAACCCGCCGGCCGGATAGAGCACCTTGTCGAGGTTGGAAAGCTTCAGCTCGCGGCCCGCGACGTTTGCGGTTGCGCTCTTGGCCGAGCTCTCAGAGATCGTGAGCGTCCCTTCCGCCGACGGTGGCTCACCTGTGGGATCCGCCCGCTTCCCGGCTTTGGTGTCCTCGCGAACGACTTGCTCGGCGGGCTTGTCGTCGCGTAGGCCCTTGTAGACGGGGTGGCGCAGGCTGCCCTCGGTGGTCCACTCCGTGAACTCGACCTCAGCCACGAGCCGGGGCTCGCAGAAGACGGCTCCCCGCGGGGGTTTCGTGCCCGTGGAGAACGGCGAGCTGTCTCGCTTCAAGGGGGCCAGCAGGGCCGACAGGCGCGCCAGCTCGGCGTCGTTGAAGCCGCTGCCGACGCGCCCGGCGAAACGCAGCGAGCCGTCGGGCTCGTAGACGCCCAACAGCAGCGCGCCAATCGTGTCGGTGCGCTTGCCCTTGCCGGGCATCCAGCCTCCGACCACGAGCTCCTGACGCCCCACCGTCTTGATCTTCACCCACCCACGTGCGCGTACCCCCGGCTGGTAGGTGGAGTCAAGGCGCTTGGCCACCACTCCCTCCAGGTGCTGCTCGGCGCTGGCCTCGAGCAGTGCGCGTCCGTGGCCTATGACTGGCTCGGGCACCTGCAGGCTCTCTCCGCTCAGCCGCAAGGCGCTGAGAAGCTCGCGACGCTCACCATAGGGCAGCTCCAGCAGGGAGTGCCCGTCGAGCCACAGCAGATCGAAGATCACATACGTCACGGGAGTGCTCTTCATCTGTCGACGGGCTTGCGCATCCGAGCTGAGCTGCATGCGCTGCTGAAGCCTCGAGAAGCTCGGGCGGCCGTCCTCGTCGAAGGCCACGATCTCGCCGTCGAGCACCGCCCTGTGGGAGCCGAGCGCTCTGCCCACGCGGCTCAGCTCCGGGTACTTGTGGGTGATGTCGTTGAGGTTGCGGCTCTCCAAGCGCAGCTCCCCCGGCGTGGAGTAGGCGATCGCGCGCACGCCGTCCCACTTGATCTCATAGGCCCAGCCTCCGTCCTCGCTCGGCAGCTCGCCGGTGCGCGCAAGCATCGGCACGAGCTTGCTGGGCATCGGCTCCATATGGGGGTCGGCGGGTGGGTCCATGCGATGGATCATCCAGTCGCCGGGGCTGTCCTCCTTGCCGATCGGGAACAACGCATATCGCGCGTCGAGGCGCTCGCCGTGCAACGCCACCTCGATCTTGCGCGGCTCCCACTTGAGGACCTCATAGGTGCCGTGCTCCCAGATCGCGATCTTGCCCGCCCCATATTGACCGGCCGGGATCTCGCCTTCGAAGTCGAGGTACTCGAGCGGGTGATCCTCGGTCGCGGCCGCAAAGCGATTGTCTTTGGGCGCCTCCGGCAGTCCCTTGGGCAGCGCCCACGAGGCGAGCACCCCGTCGTGCTCCAGGCGCAGGTCCCAGTGCAGGCGGCGTGCGTGGTGCTCGTGGATGACGAACCGCGGCGCGGCTTGCGCCTTCTTCCCGGCGCGCTTTGGCGCGGGCTCCGGCGTGGCCTTGAAGTCGCGTTTCGCCCGGTAGCTCTCGAGCTTGCGGGCTGGAGGCACCTAGATGGTTGATTCCACGGGGCTGCACCGCTGGCTGGCACGTATGACCGGCGTCGGCCGGTGTCCTCGGGCTCGCCCTTGCCACCAGCAAGGGCTTCGCCCTGCGTCCTTGGCCGACTTGGCCCTCCGCACCCCCAGAAA
>JASLDD010000243.1 GCA_030151725.1 Solirubrobacteraceae bacterium | reverse complement strand
CTCCCTCACGGCTCGACCTTACGTGCCATAGCCTCGAGCTCCTGCGCCTCACGGGCACCTTCTCCACGGGCCGGGTCCGCCAGCCATATGAACGTCTCACGATTGCCCTTTGGACCGGCCAGCTGTGAGGAGTGATAGCCGAGCACCGCACAGCCGAGCCCGAGCGCGCTGCGTCCCACGCCGAGCAGCGCCTCGCGACGATCGGCCCCCTCGCGAACCACGCCACCCTTGCCCACACGGCCCCGGCCAAGCTCGAACTGTGGCTTGACGAGCGCGAGCACGTCATAGCCGTCGGCGAGACAGCCCACAACCGCTCCCAAAACCTTGGAGAGAGAGATGAACGACACATCGACCGTGGCCAGATCCAACGGCCTTAACGTCGCATCGCCTGCCCCCGGCAACATCTCCGGCACGAGCGCGCGGGCGTTCGTGCGCTCCAGGACCACCACGCGCGGATCGGTGCGCAGGGCATAGTCGAGCGTGCCGTAGCCGACGTCCACCGCGATCACCTCACGAACCCCCCGCTGCAGCAGGCAGTCGGTGAAGCCACCCGTCGAGGCTCCCACGTCCAGCGCCCGACGACCCTCGACCTCGAGGCCCGAGGAGGCGAGCGCGTTGGCGAGCTTGATGCCCCCTCTGGAGACGAATGCGGGACGCTCCGCCAGCTTCACGATCTCCTCCACGTCGACCATTTCACCGGGCTTGGCCGCGCGGCGCTCGCCGGCTCCGAGCCACACCTCGCCCGCCATCACCGATGCCGCGGCGCGTGTGCGCGAGGCGAACAGGCCACGCTCCGCCAGCAGGGTGTCGAGGCGACGCTTGCTCATGCTCAGCTTCGACGTCTGGGCCGACCGATGAGAGGCAAGAGGGCAGCTTCGAGTAGCCCGAAGATCAGGTCAAGCATCGGCCAACCATACGGATTCGCTCTTTCCGCGAGGACATATGTGATCGATGTCACACACAAATGGTCTGGACACAGACATCATGGTTATCGATCGAGAGTGCAACATCATCTCTCCTGAATCCCTCCTCCCGAAACGGCCCGCTCTCCCCGGCGGGTCGTTTCATTTAAGGACTCTCAAGCGCTGAGGACCGCCGACTCACGGTCGCCGATCGCAGCCACCACGCGCTCGGCGATGCGCTTGCCGGTGAATCCGACCTCCTCATGCAGGAGCGCAGGCTTGCCGTGCGTGACGTAGCGGTCGGGAAGGCCGACGCGCAGGATCCGTGCCCCGCCCGTTGCAGCACCGGCGTCGTTCAGGGTCTCCCACACCGCTGAGCCGAAGCCTCCGGCGAGGACTCCCTCCTCGACCGTCACCAGCAAGTCATGCTCTGCAGCTAGCTGGGCCATCAGACCGGCGTCTATCGGCTTTGCAAAACGCGCGTCGGCGACCGTCACGGCGATGTCGTGACCCTTCAGCTCCTCGGCGGCCTCAAGCGCCTTGCCAACGCCGCTGCCGTAGCCGATCAGCGCCACCCGCCGCCCGGTCTGCTCCGATGCCTCGCTCGCCTCGGCCTCGATCAGGATCTCGCCGGTGCCGATGGGAATCGACTTGGACTTTGCGGGGATCTCCACCCCCGTGCCCTCACCGCGTGGGTAGCGCAGCGCGATCGGACCGCTGTCGTGATCCAGAGCCGTGCGCAGCATGTGCACGAGCATCGCCTCATCGCGCGGAGCCATCAACACGATGTTGGGCAGACAGCGCAGATAGGAGATGTCGAAGACCCCGTGATGGGTGGGCCCGTCGTCTCCCACAAGGCCGGCGCGATCCATCGCGAACACCACGTTCAGGTTCTGCAGGCACACGTCGTGGACGATCTGGTCGTAGGCGCGCTGCAGGAACGTCGAGTAGATCGCCGCCACAGGCTTCACGCCCTCGAGCGCCAGGCCGGCGGCAAACAGGATCGCCTGCTGCTCGGCGATCCCCACGTCGAAGTAGCGCTCGGGCATGGCCTTCTGCAGGATGCTCAGACCGGTCCCCGAGTTCATTGCCGCCGTGATGCCGACCACGCGTGTGTCGCGCTCGCATTCGCGCACCAGCGCCTCACCGAAGACCTGCGTGTACTGCGGCACCGGCTTGGCCGGCGGCGGCTCCCCGGGAGCCACGACCGCGGGACGCGTGGGCGAGCCGTTGAGAATCGACTTGGGCTTGGCCGCGTGCCACTGCTCCATGCCCTCAAGGCCACCATCCTCGGCCGGCGCAAAGCCCTTGCCCTTCACGGTCGCGATGTGCACGACCACAGGTCGTTCGGCCGCCAGGGCCTCCCCCAGAGCCTCACGCAGGGCGCGCACGTCGTGACCGTCGACGACGCCCATGTAGGCCCAGTCGAGCTCCTCCCACCACAGTCCCGGCGCCCAGAACGCCTTGATCGACTCCTTCAAGTGCGGTCCCAGGCGCTCGAATGCAGAGCCGATCCCTCCCGGCAGCCGCGTCAGGCCGCCCTCGACACCGGCGCGGGCATGCCACAGCTTGGGGTTGAGGCGCACGCGGTTGAAGTAGCGCGACAGCG
This sequence comes from Solirubrobacteraceae bacterium, assembly GCA_030151725.1. GTDB lineage: Bacteria > Actinomycetota > Thermoleophilia > Solirubrobacterales > Solirubrobacteraceae > Palsa-744. The sequence continues at coordinate 2,958 of JASLDD010000243.1, read as the reverse complement.
CTCCCACGTTGGGGGCGATCGACATGCCGTTGTCGTTGAGCACGACCACCATCGGCGTACCCAGGCCGCCCGCCTGGCCAATTGCCTCGAAGGCCACGCCACCCGTCATCGCTCCGTCTCCGATGACGGCGACGACCTTGCCGTCGATCTCGGGGCCGATCTGGCGCATGCCCTCCTTGATGCCAACCGCATAGCCAATTGAGGTGGAGGCGTGCCCGGCCCCCATGATGTCGTGCGGGGACTCGGCCATCGAGCAGAAGGGCGCGAGACCGCCGTATTGGCGGATCGTGGAGAGCTGATCGCGCCTACCGGTCAGGATCTTGTGCGGATATGCCTGGTGGCCGACGTCCCACAGGATCTTGTCGCGTGGGGACTCGAGCACCGAGTGCAGCGCCACCGCCAGCTCGCACGTGCCGAGGTTTGCCCCGAAGTGCCCGCCGATCTCACCGACGGTGTCGATTATGTGCTCGCGCACCTCCTGTGCCAGCTGCTGGAGCTCGCTCTCGGACAGGCCGCGCAGGTCCTCGGGACCATCGATGTTCTCCAGCAGGCTCATGAGGTCCGCGTGTAGATGAAGTCTGCGATCTCCTCGAGCTCGGAGGCGTCGTGCCTGCGCCCGAGCAGCGCCGATGCCTCGGCCAGAGCCCGGCGCGCCGCGCCATGGGATTCAGCGGCCAGCTCCCTGGCCCGCTCGATTCCAAACTCGCTCACGTACGTGCGCTTCCCGTGACGCTCATCGCTACCTCGTGGCTTTCCCAGTGCATCGTCTGTGCCTGTCACATCGAGTATGTCGTCAACGATCTGAAACAGGATCCCAAGTTCCGCGGCAAAACGGCGAAAGGGAGCTGTCTGTGAATCGTCTCGGATCCCCGTCAACAGTAGTACGCAGAGCACCGAAGCACCGATCAAACGGCCAGTCTTAAGCTCATGCAGGCGCCGCAGCGCCACCGGTCCCGACGGTGTCCTGAGGCTCACGTCCGCATATTGGCCCCCCACCATGCCATTCACGCCCGTCGCCGCAGCCAGCTCCGCCGCCGCTGCCAGGACCCGCTCAGGCGCGGAGCGCTGGTGCGTGAGCAGATGGTGGAACGCCTCTGCATACAGCCCGTCCCCCGCAAGGATCGCGACGTCCTCTCCGAACTTCACATGGCAAGTCGGCTGGCCCCGGCGCAAGGCGTCGTCATCCATCGCCGGAAGGTCGTCGTGGATCAGCGAGTAGGTGTGGATCAGCTCGATGGCCCCCGCCAGCGGCAGGACCTCGCGCTGCTCCAAGCCCACCGCGCGGGCTGTCGCGAGGGCGAGCACGGGCCTGATGCGCTTGCCACCCCCAAGAAGCGAATAGCGCATTGCCTGCTCGAGGCCATCCGTAATGGGCTCCTCGGAGAAGCGCATCGTCTCCAGGTAGCGCTCGACCTCCTCGCGAAGGTGATCGGGGTAGCTGGGGGTCACGAACCGGACGCTAGAGCAGCGTGTCTTGGCCGGGCGCCGGAGCGGACGCTTCGGCTCGCGTGAGCTGCTCGAGCTCAGCCGCAGCCTGCGTCGCCAACGACGCGCAGTCCTCCACCAATGTGGCCGCCGCATCCGGGGAGAGCTCGCCCGAGCGCAGCTGCTCGGCCGCCCGCTCCAGGCGGGCGATTAGGTCGTCTAGCTGCTCCACGCTGCTCATGAGATGCCCGCATTCTCGCGTACCTCGCGTAGAACCGCCGCCAGGACGCCGTTAACGAAGCCGGGCGCCTCCGCTCCACAGAAGGTCTTGGCGCTCTCGATCGCCTCCTCGATGGCTCCCTCAGGCGGAATCGGCTCATCCGCCGGCGCCGCATCAGGATGCAGCATCTCGACCAAAGCCACCCGCATGATGCTCCGCTCGAGCGGTTGGATGCGCGCCACCGCCCACCCGTGGGAATGGCGATCGATCACCGCATCGAGCTCCTCCGAGCGGTCGGCGGCCGCGTGCGCCAACGCCCGCGCAAACAGCGAGGCGTTCGGGCCGAGGGTCTCCACCAGCGGGCGGCCGGTCAGGTCGTGCTGGTAGAGCGCCACCACGGCCGCTCTGCGCTGATCGGAACGGCGCATTCAGGCCCGCGCCATGTATTCACCCGAGCGGGTGTCTACGCGAATGCGCTGTCCCGGCTCGACGAACAGCGGGACGTTGATGACCGCGCCCGTCTCGAGCGTCGCCGGCTTGGTGCCGCCGCCGGAAACCGAGTCCCCGCGCAGACCCGGCTCGGTCTCGCTCACCTCGAGGTCCACCGCGCTTGGCAGTTGCACCTCAGACGGCTCGCCGTCTATGAACAGCACATCCACTTCGCTCGATGGCGTGGTCCAGCGCAAGGCATCCTGGAGCGTCGTTTCAGGGACTGCAATCTGCTCGAAGGAGACCGTGTCCATGAAATGGGCATCGGCACCATCGGCGTATAGGTACTGCATCTTGCGGGCCTCGGTGCGGACCTCGCGGAACTTCTCCCCCGCCCGAAAAGTACGGTCGATGACATTCCCGTCGGAGGCCCTGCGCAGCTTGGTGCGCACGAACGCTCCGCCCTTGCCCGGCTTGACGTGCTGAAACTCGAGGATCTTGAAGATCGTGCCATCGACCTCGATGTGGTTGCCGTTCTTGAATTGGTTAGTTGAAATCAAGATTTCCCTGCAAATCACCGGTTTTTGGTTTCTGACTCAGACAGTGCCGGGATCCATCACGCGGATGGATCATCTATCCAGAGTGTGCGTACGTCCAGCAGCTCGCCGAGTCGCTCGAAGTGATGATCGTAGTGCAGTACGTTCAGACCTGACGCTTGTGCTGCGACTGCGACAGTGAGGTCGGTCAGAGGGAGGCGGTGGGCTCCATGAGAGCCTTCGTCCGCCAACTCGCGCATCGCCGAGAGCACATCTCGCTGCACGGCGCGATCGACCGCGATCTCCCGCAAGCCCACCAACGTCCGATCGACCGCGGCGATTCGCTCG
>JASLDD010000224.1 GCA_030151725.1 Solirubrobacteraceae bacterium | reverse complement strand
CGATGTCCGCGTGCCTGATGGTGGCCAACGAGCGCATCCACCAGACGAACGCAAGCCTGCTGCTGATCGCCAAGGACGTCTAGCCGTGGCCGACTATCGACCCGGCTCGCCTGAGCAGCAGGCGTTCCTGGGCGAGCTGCTCGATGCTCGCCTCCTGGTCGACACGGGCGTGCCCGGCGTCTACGGGCGCGGCGGCGACTTCGAGGACGTGCGCGTGCGGGTTGCGGAGATGGTCACGCGCGCCGGCGAGCCCGACGGGCCCGAGCAGCTGCGCTTTCCCCCGATCCTGCCCAGGCGCGATCTGGAGACGGTGGGCTACCTGAAATCCTTCCCCCACCTCGCAGGCGCCATCTTCGCGTTCGAGGGCAGCGAGAGCGACGCCGCCGAGCAGTACGAGCGCGCCTGCCGCCACGAGGACTGGAGCGAGCACCAGGCGATGACCGACATCGTGCTCACACCCGCTGCCTGCTACCCCGTGTATCCCGCGATCGCGGCACGAGGTCCCCTGCAGCCGGGCGGAGTGACGGTGGACGCCGGCGGCTCCTACGTCTTCCGCCACGAGCCATCGGGAGACCCGGCGCGCCTGCAGATGTTCCACCAGCGCGAGATCGTCCGCATCGGCGAGCCGGAGGTGGTGGCGGCATGGCGCGACGTATGGCGCGACCGCGCCGTCGAGCTGCTGCGCGGGCTCGGCCTCGACGCCCGCTTCGATGTGGCAGCCGATCCGTTCTTCGGCCGCACCGGGCGCATGCTCGCGGCGAGCCAGCGCGAGCAGGAGCTGAAGTTCGAGGTGGTCGTGCAGATCGCCGGCCCTGAGCCGACGGCAGTGGCGTCGTTCAACTACCACCAGGACCACTTCTCGAGCGCTTACGGCATCGAGCTCGTGGACGGCACGCGCGCGCACACCGCATGCCTGGGCTTCGGACTCGAGCGGATCACGCTCGCGCTGCTGCACACCCATGGCCTCGACGTCAAAGCGTGGCCGGCCGAGGTCCGTGCGAGGTTGTGGTCTGAATGAGCGTCGCCGCGAGCGGGATGGTGAGCCTGCTGGGGCTCGACCCAGACGACTACCGCCCGCACCCTCTCCACGACTCCGCGCGCACGTACGTGGAGACCAACTGCTACACCGACATCTTGATCGAGCTCCTGCACGCACGCGGCCAAGAGCCGCTGGCGGCCCTCGGCTTCACCGTGGAGATGGACTTCGAGGGCGATCAGTGGACGTTCTTCAAGCCGCCCCCGGAGGATCTCGAGCTGCTGTTCGGAATCGACATCCACGAGATGCAGCCCTACCGCCCGCTGCCGCAGCAGATAGCTGAGCAGACGGCGGCCGGTCGCAGCGTGATCGTGGAGCTGGACTCGTGGTATCTGCCCGACACCGCCGCCACGAGCTACCGCGCCGAGCACGTCAAGACCTCGGTTGCGACCGAGGCGATCGATCCGTCCGGCGAGCGGCTGCGCTACTTCCACGCGCGCGGCCTGTATGAGCTCGAGGGCGAGGACTACCGCGGGGTGTTCCGCATCGGCGACTTCTCCGCCGATGTGCTTCCCCCCTACACGGAGATCGCGCGCTTCGACCGGGGCGCCGCCCTGAGCGGCGAGGCGCTCCACGACGCCGCCCGCGCGCTCCTGCGCAGGCATCTGGATCGACGGCCTCAGAGCAATCCCTTCGTCCGCTTCGCAGCACAGCTCCAGCACGATCTCCCACGCCTGCTGGAGGGCGACTCGGCTGACTACCACGCCTATGCGTTTGCGACGGTGAGGATGGTCGGCTCGGCCTTCGAGGCGTGCGCCTCTCACGCCGAGTGGCTGCTGGGCGAGGACGGCGCGAGCGCACGCGACGCGCTGGGGCGCATCGTCGAGGGCTCCAAGGCGCTCTCCTTCAGGCTCGCGCGCAGGCGCCAATTCGACCCCGAGCCCGCCCTGGACTCCATGGCGTCAGCCTGGGACGAGGCGCTCTCGCGGCTCGATGACGCCGTCTGAGCCGCAGATGACCCGCGCTCGCGTAAGCGCTCACGAGGTCCACCCGCTCGATCGGGGCTGGCAGGTCGCCCCCTGCGCTCCTGACCTCGCTGCTTCCCCCTCGGAGCTCGAGGGGCTGCAGTGGCACGACGCGCGAGTGCCGGGCACAGCTGCGGTGGCGCTGGCGGACTCCGGCCTGTGGCAGGTGGGCGACGATCGCGACTTCGACAGCGAGGACTGGTGGTTTCGCACACGCTTCGATGCAGAGCCGGTCGCTGCGGGCGAGCGAGTCCTGCTGTGCCTGGACGGCATCGCCACCGTGGCGGAGGTCTATCTCAACGGCGAGCTGATCCTGGAGATGGATTCGATGTTCGTGGCCCATCAGCTCGATGTGGGCGAGAAGCTGCTCGTCAGCAACGAGCTTGCAATTCGCTGTCGTGCGCTTGGACCGCTGCTGCAGCCGCGTCGCCGGCCCCGCGCGCGCTGGCGCACGCGCCTGGTCGCAGAGGGCAACCTGCGCTTCTTTCGCACGATGCTGCTCGGTCGCGCGCC
>JASLDD010000174.1 GCA_030151725.1 Solirubrobacteraceae bacterium | reverse complement strand
CGGTGTGCTGGAGCGCCTCGGGGTCGGCTACCAGCGCATGCGCGAAGAGAACCCCGGCATCGTCTACTGCGCCATCTCCGGCTACGGCCAGGACGGCCCCAAGCGCGACGCCTCGGGCCACGACATGAACTACCTCGGCCTGATCGGCCTGCTGGGACTCACAGGCGAGCATGCCGGCGAGCCTGTGCAGGCGGCCGGCCAGATCGCCGACCTCGGCGGCGGCGCACTGATGGCGGCCTTCGGCATCCTGGCCGCGCTGCGAGAGCGCGATGGCTCATCCGGCAGTCCCGGCTCCGGCGAGGGGCAGATGGTGGATGTCTCGATGGCCGACGGGGCGCTGTCGTGGCTGGCGATGGTCGCCGCCGGCTACTTCGCCGACGGCAACGTGCCGCGGCGCGGCGAGTTGCCCCTGGCGGGATCCCTTATTTGCTACCGCCCCTACGAATGCGCGGACGGCTGGGTCAGCCTGGGGGCACTCGAGCCGAAGTTCTGGCAGGCGTGGTGTCGGGGAGTCGGCCACGAGGAGCTGATCGCCGCGCAGTTCGAGCGACCGGGCTCGCCTGAGCACCAGCAGGTGCAGGAGATCTTCCGCGAGCGCACCCGCGAGCAGTGGGAGAGCTTTGCCTCCCAGCATGACTGCTGTCTCGAGCCCGTGCTCGAGCTCGATGAGGCGTTGGATTCCAATTTGGTGCTCGCCCGCGAGATGGTCGTCGAGATCGAGCAGCCGGGAGCGCAGCGCCCGGTGCGCCAGCTGGGCGTGCCCGTCAAGCTCGGGCGCACACCCGGCGAGCACGCGCGGCTGCCCGGTCCGGCGCTCGGCGAGCACACCGAGGCGGTGCTGCTCGCGGCCGGCTACTCCGAGGCCCAGGTGGCGGAGCTGATGGCAAGCGGCGCTGTCGCCGGTCCCGCCGAGTCGCGCCAGGACACCACATTGCGCGCGTGAGGGCGCCTATATGTGTGCGAGCGTGAGGGTCCCAGTCGCCGCTGAGTCGGCAGCTGAAGATCGGCCGCTGCTGAAGATGAGCGAGCTGGCCGAGCGCTCGGGCGTGAGCCCGGGGACGATCCGCTACTACCTACGCGAGGGCCTGTTGGGAGCCGGCCAGGACGTGGTGAGGACCAGCCGCAACATGGCCTACTATCCGCCCGAGTACGTCGAGCGGATCGCGCTGATCAAGCGCCTGCAAGAGGAGCGCTTCATGCCGCTGCGCGTGATCAAGGGCGCGCTCGAGGACGACCCCGACCGCGTGCGCGCGCTGATCGAGCTGGAGGACCGGATCCTCGAACGCGCCCTCACCACCGCTGAGGATCGCGGGCGTGTCTCCCGCAAGACCGTTCAGGAGCGCTACGGCGTGCCCCGCAACGTGCTCGAGCGGCTGGCCGAGATCGGCGTGCTCACGCCCAACCAGCGCGGCTATGACAAGGACGACGTCAAGATCATCGAGGCGATCGCAAGCTTCCGTGCCGGCGGCTACGACGAGGCTCTGGGTTTCACCGTCTATGACACTTTGCGCTATCGCGAGGCGCTCGAGCCGTTGGTCGAGGAGGAGGTCGACGCGCTCCTCGGCCGCCTGGCCGGCGAGGTCGAGGTCGAGCGCGCCATGGAGATCGTGGCCGCGGGCACGGAGCCGCTACGTGAGCTGATCGGGGCCATGCACTCAAAGCTTCTGCTCGCCGCTCTACGCAGGCACCGCGGGCACGAGCAAGCCTGACGAGCATGGCTACCAGCGCGCGCGGTGGTGCTCCATAACTCCCATCCCGCGAGCCAACTCGATCCCGCCGGACAGGCATCCCGAGAACGTCCCAAAGGGCGCCCTGTAGTCGCTCGAGAGCACCAGCAGGTTGTCGTGGCGGCTGCGCTCGGCCTCGGCGCTGAAGCACAGCTCGGACCCGTCGGCGAAGTCGATCCGCGACAGGTCTTCGGCAAAGCTGACGGGTCCCACCTCATGGGCACGCCCCTGCACCCACACCGCGCGCTCGCTGCCGGCGGGGGGATCGTTGACGCCGCTGACCAGGTTCCACGCAAGCGCGCTGCCGTCAGGCGCTTCCCCCACTCCGGCGCTCCAGCGCCACTCGGTCACACGTGCGTGATAGCCAGAGGTGTCGTCGATGACGGCCAACGCTTCGATCGTGCGCGGAGTTCCTCCGTCGATGGCAATCGTGCCCCGGGCGGACACGCCGGCCTGCTTTCGAGTCCACACCTGCTCGCTTCCATTTGCACAGAGCGCCTCGATCCCCCCGTCTTCATCGAGGCTCAGCTCCAGCGCCACGCTGCGGTCGCGCACGCGCAGACTGCCGGGAAGCGCGCTGTTCCCGCCGGCGGCGGGGCGCCCGGGCAGGAGCTCGACCTCCGCGCGGCGTGGGAGCAGCCGGGTGCGTCCGCGCATGGGTCCGCCCTCGCGCATGTGCAGCGCCCAGAAGCTCTGTCTGGCGGGCCCGATCTGCACGAGCGCCGCGCACGCCATCAGATCCTCGCAGAAGATCCCTACATAGCGCCAGCGCTTGAGCGGGCGGGTGCCGTGAAACAGACGAGCGCGAGATCCCGTTACAGCGCGCTCATCGCTCTCTTCGATTGTCGCTGGCGTTATGCTTTGAATCATTGACTGACCAGTCAATCTAACTCTGGCATCCAGCCCCTGGGGAAGTCGCGGGTTGGACATCCGCGGGAGGGGGTGCACTTTGAAGGTTGCCGCAGTCCAGATCAACTCCACCGCCGATCGCGAAGCGAACCTGGCTGTGGCCGATCGTCTCACCCGTGCAGCGGCCGGCGATGGCGCAACTCTGATCGTACTCCCCGAGAAGTGGACTGCGATGGGCTCCGAGGATGACATGCGAACGGCGGCCGAGCCGCTGGACGGCGGCCCTTCCATCGAATGGGCTCGGCGGCTCGCCCGCGAGCTCGCCGTCGATCTCGTGGCCGGCTCGATCCTCGAGCGCGTCCCCGGCCAGGAGAAGCTGGCCAACACCTCAGTTCACGTCGACCCCTCCGGCGAGATCAAGGCCGTGTATCGCAAGATCCACATGTTCGACGTGGAAGTGGGCGGCCGCGTGTATAGGGAGTCCGAGCTGGAGCGTCCAGGAGATGACGTCGTGCTCTCGCAGACCGCCGGCGGGCAGGAGCTGGGTATGTCGGTTTGCTACGACCTGCGCTTCCCCGAGCTCTACCGCATCCTGGCCGTCCTGGGTGCGCGCATCGTGGTCGTGCCAGCCGCCTTCACCCTGCAGACCACGCGCGACCACTGGGAAACTCTGCTGCGAGCACGGGCGATCGAGAATCAAGCGTTCATCGTCGCCGCCAACCAGGTGGGCGAGCACCCTGCTCACCAGCACTCGGGCGGGCGCTCCATGATCGTGGACCCCTGGGGGATCGTGCTGGCGCAGGCGCCCGACAGCGAGGGTCACATCGTCGCCGAGCTCGACCTCGAGCGCCAGCAGGACATTCGCGCCCGTCTGCCCTCACTTGCCAACCGCCGGCCAGGCGCCTATCGCTGGCCGGCTGAGGTTCTGCCATGAGTGCGGGGCGTCCAGACGCCAGGGCTGCGGCCGGCTCGCGCGCCAAGTCCGCCTCGGACAAGCGGCGGCTGATCCTCGACGCTGCCGTGCGCGTGTTTGCGCGCCAGGGCTTTCACGCCTGCCGGGTCTCCGACATCGCCGATGAGGCAGGCGTGGCATACGGCCTCGTCTATCACTACTTCGCCTCCAAGGATGAGGTGCTAGACACGCTATTCCTGGAGCGCTGGAGCGTGATGCTCGAGCTGATCCGCCAGGTCGACGCCGAAGAGACTCCCGTGCGCGAGAAGCTCGGGGCGATCGCCTCGTTCATCGTCGACAGCTACCGCCACGACCCCGACCTGATGAAGGTGATCATCGTCGAGGTGACCCGCGCGGCCAACTCGTTCGGGAACACCCACATAGCTACCATCCGCGAGGCCTACGACCTGATCGGCGGCATGATCACCAAGGCGCAGGCCGACGGCGTGTTCAAGGCGGAGATCGAAGCGCGCTTCGCTGCCATGGCCTTCTATGGTGCCATCGAGCAGCTGCTCACTGGCTGGATCTTCGAGCTGCTGCCCCAGGGCGATGAGCACTTCGAGCGCGCCAAGTGGCTGGTCGTGGAGACGGTCTGCGGTGGCCTTGAGACGCGAGCGAGCGAGCAGTCGAGCGTCCGCTGAGCGCGTGGTGCGACGGAAGAGATCCGTCTATCTGGGACCTACGGCGAATAGTCCTGACCACCACGGGCAATAGACTGCCGAGATGATGCAGAACGAGATGGTCAAGCGGTTGGTGTGGTCGGGCATGCTCGCCGGTGCGAGCGCCCTGGCGAGCATCGTCGCGACGCGCGCCGCCGCTGTGCTGTGGCGCCAGCTATTCGACGAGGAGCCTCCCGAGTGAGCACCTCAGTTCCACCGCCATCCGGCGAGCAGCCCCCGAACATCGCTACGGCCATTGCGGAGGTCTCCGAGCGGGCCACGCTGCTGGTGCGCGAGGAGATCGAGCTGGCGAAGGCGGAGGTAAGCGAAAAGGCGACCAAGCTGATCAAGGGCGCGGTCGTCGGCGTAGCGGCGGGCGTCTTCTTCCTGATGGCCCTGATCTTCGTGCTCGTGGGATGCGCGTGGCTTCTCTACTACTACCTCCCGGGCAACAACTTCACGTACTTCTGGGGCTTCTTCGGGATGGCTGTGATCCTCGTGGTGCTGGGTGTGCTGGCCGGGCTGATCGCTGCCAAAGCGGTCAAACGTGGTTCGCCGCCGGTCCCCACGATGGCAATCGACGAGGCACGCAAGATTCGCGAGGCGGTCAGCGCGACGCCGGGCGGCGATGGCGCTCCGCGCCCAGCCACTGCGCCCCATCCGGCAGGTACGTCGGGGAGTGTCAGCTAGATGGCCCAGCGCTCGCCTGCAGAGATTCGCAGCTCGATCGAGAGCAACCGTCAGGAGCTCGCGGTCTCGGTGGAACGCCTGCGTGGAGAGGTCACGCGCGCAACCGACTGGCGTGCCCATGTGGAGCGCCACAGCAGTGAAATAGCGATGGGTGCCGGAGCGGTCGTCCTGCTCCTCGGTGTGCGCATGCTACGCCGTCGGCGCAGGCGCTAGCCCCGGCTACAGCAGCGAGCGCGGTAGCGCGCCCACGCCGATCAGGCCGGGGCCTGTGTAGGTGCCGATCACGGGTCCGACCTCAGACACGAAGACGGGCTCTGAGTCGAAGATCTCGCGGCAGCGCTCGATCAGCCTCTGGGCCTGCTCCTCAGCCTGGATGTGCTGCACCACCCAGCCGTCGGCGCCCGCGTCGTGGAGCTCTTGGGCGTAGGCGACCATCCGCTCGAATGCACGCCCGGCGGTGCGCACACGCTCGACGGGCACGATCTCGTACTCGAGTGAGAGGATCGGCTTGATCTTCAAAGTGCCGCCCAGCCATGCCTGGGCCTTGCCCACACGGCCGCCGCGCCTGAGGTACTCGAGCGTGTCCAGGCAGAACCAGATACGTAGCGCCTTGCGCGCCTCGCGCACACGGCTGGCTACGCCGACTTTGTCGCTGCCGGCGCGCGCGGCAGCCGTGGCGGCCAGCAGCAGTAGCCCCATGCCGCCGCAGGCCGTTTCGCCGTCGATCACCTCGACGCGCTCTCCCAGCCCGCGCTCGGCCAACAGCTCGTGTGCCTGCTGTGCGGCATGGCACGTCCCTGAGATGCCTCCTGCGAGATGCACCGACACGACATCCTTGCCCTCTGCAAGCAGCGGCTCCCAAGCCGTCAGGAAATCCCCGATCGACGGCTGTGAGGTGATCGGTAGTTCGGAGTCTGTGCCGAGACGCTTGTAGAAGGCGTCGAAGCCGTCCATGTCGAGCTCGCGCTCGGGCTGACCCTGCCAGCCCACGTACAGGCTGACCTGGCGGATGTCCAGCTCGTCGGCTAGCGCGCGAGGGAGATAGTGGGTACTGTCGGTTGCGACCGCGACGGGAGTCATGCGGCGCGAGACGCTACAGCAATGCCTGGGCGAGCTCTCCTGACTCGTACATCTCGGTCACGATGTCACAGCCCCCGATCAGCTCACCATCGACAAACAGCTGGGGGATGGTCGGCCAGTTGGAGATCGCGGAAAGCTCCTGGCGAATCCTCGGGTCCGGCAGGATGTCAACAGCGGCAAAGGGCGCGTCCAGCGACTGCAGCATCGCTACTGTCCTCGCTGAGAAGCCGCAGGCTGGCGCCTCGGGAGTCCCCTTCATGAACAGGATCACCTTGTGCTCGCCGATCGCCTCTGCGATCGCGTCGCGAATTGGATTCGACTCGCTGCTCGGGGCGACAGCGGCTGGGGGCTCGCTGCTCATCATCGGTATCGGCTCGAACTGGCTTGCTGACATGGCAGGCTCCTGGCTCAGTGGGCTTGGATCTTCGTGGGTGTCTGTGTCTTCAGCGCGAGCGCGTGGATCGCTCCGCCGATCTCCGCTCCAAAGACGTCATAGACGAGACGATGCTGCTGGATGCGAGTGAGGCCCTCGAAGGCAGCCGCCACGACGGTCGCGCTGAAGTGGTCCCCGCCGCCCGTGTAGTCCTCGACTACGGCTTCTGCACCGGGGATGGCGTCCTCGATGCGCTTCTTTATGTCATCTGGGGAGGGCATCCAATACCTAGCGTAGAGGATCGTGAGCCCCTTTCGCGGGCGCTATACTTTGGAAAGTCTTGGAGCCGTCAACAGGAGCAGACCGATGATCGAGATCACCGACAAGGGCGCCCAGAAGGTGCACGAGTTTCTGGCCTCCCAGCAGGCCGACGTGACGATGGCGGGTCTGCGCGTGGGCGTTCGCGGGGGAGGCTGCTCGGGCTTTCAGTACCAGCTCGCCTTCGACGAGCAGCGCGACAGCGATGTCGTCTTCGAGACCCACGGGCTAAAGCTGCTCGTGGACGGAGAGAGCCTGCAGTTCGTGCGTGGCTCGACGATCGACTACGAGGAAAGCCTGCAGGGCGCAGGCTTCAAGGTCAACAACCCCAATGTAGTTGCGGCCTGTGGCTGCGGATCTTCCTTCCGCGTGGCCGAGGAGGAGCAGGTCTCAGCGGTCTGATCCGCTGGGCTCGCCATCGTCCCTCGCGCGGGACGGTCTCGGCAGTGCTGTCGGTCGCGATCCTGGGCTGCTGCACCTCAGGTTGTGGATCGGATCGCCGTGCCCACCACGAGCCCAGCTCTGCAGCGCCCCTGGAAGCGCCCGGCCCGGCCTTTGGCCTGACCGAGGACAACGCAAACCTGCTCGCGCCACCCGAAGCGACCGCGAGCGGGTCATCGCCGACCTTTCAGCAGGCGCGCACAGAGCTCGCCGCTCTGCATCCCACCTATCTGCGCCTGCTGGTCGACTGGGCGGCTCTCCAACCCAGGCGTGACCGTGCCCCCGATCTCGAAGCACGAGTCGACGGGTGTGCGCGGGGCGTGCGTCCTTGTGGGTCATACGCCGGTCTGCGCGCCGAGCTCTCCGCGATCGCCTTCCAGCAACGCGCGGGGGGTGGGCGGCACCACTTCCGGGTGGTCGTCGATGTGTTCGGCACGCCCACATGGGCGGCCGCAGAGCCCGCAGGCTGCGAGCTGCCTGACACGGCCCCCTTCGCACGGCCCCTCACGGCCGCTGCCTTGGAGAACTACAGGACGCTGATTCGCGCGCTGTTGAAGCTGGCGGCGGCGGAGGGCGTGGCGCTCGAATGGTGGAGCCCCTGGAACGAGCCCAACGACCCGCGCTTCATCTCCCCCCAGCGCTCGAGCTGCACAGCCGACTCGCCGGCGCTCTCGCCGCTCGTCTACACGCAGCTTGCGCGTGCCATGGCCGGCGAGTTGCGGGCCGATGGCGGGGTTCATCACCTTGTGCTGGGAGAGCTCAACGACTTCGAAGTCGGCTCCGCTCACACCACGAGCGTCAAGCAGTTCATCGCAGCGTTGCCCGCCGATGTCCTGTGCCTGGATGGCGTGTGGTCGATCCACGCCTACGCCCGCTACGGCACCGGCGTCCTGCCGAGCGAACCCGTTCGCGCGCTCGAGGACGCTCTGGACACGCGCGGCGACTGCGGGCGCGACGCCACCATCTGGGTTACCGAGGCGGGTGCCGGCGCGCCGCATGCCGGACAGGCTCGCGTCGAAGGCGGAGCCGAGGAACGCGAGGGCTGCATGGCGCTGGCAAGCCAGCTGCACGGCTGGCTCCAGGATCCGCGCGTGGGGGCGGTCTTCCAGTACACGTTCCGCGAAGACCCAGACTTCCCCGTGGGCCTCGTGAGCTCCGACCTCACCCACCGTTTCCCCAGCTACAGGCTGTGGCTGGCGTGGGCCCGCTCGCGCACGCCCGGCCAGCCGCCGCCGTCGGCCGCGGACTGCGCGTAGGCTGACCGCCATGGCCTTCCTGCCACAGGCCCTCCGGGACCTAACCCCTGTGCGTCTACGCGACGATGTGCGCCTGCGCGCCCTGGGACTGGGGACGGGCCTGATCCCACCGCGGACCATGCACTCGGAGGAGGACGCCCGAGTGCTGCTCGACGCAGCCCAGGGCGCTCGTTGTGTGGTGGAGGTGGGCGTCTATGAGGGTTCGTCGGCGGTTGCCATGTGTGGGGCTCTTCAATCCGGTGCAAAGCTGCACCTCGTGGACCCCTTTGGTGCGCATCCAGATGCGCTGCCCAGTGGGTGGGGGGCCACCGAGTGGGCGACCAGGCGGACGGTGGCGCGGGCTGCGCGCGCTCGAGGCGCCGGTGCGCCGACGGTCCACTGGCATGTGGCCATGTCGCATGAGGTGGCGAGGGCGTGGCCGGGGGAGGAGGTCGACCTGCTGTTCATCGACGGCGATCATTCGGAGGCGGGCTGTGAGCTCGACTGGAGCTCCTGGGAGCGCTTCGTGGCGCGCGAGGGACGGGTGGCGTTCCATGACGCCCGGGGAGGCGAGCCCGAGGGACGAGGCCTGCCGGGACCCTCGGCGGTCGTGCGGCGGCTGTTCCGCGAGGGCGGCGCGCCCGGGTGGCAGATCCTCGCGGAGGCCGATCGTACGGTCGTCGTGCGCCGCGTATCCTGAGAGCCTGCTCTCAACACCCGATTAAGTTGGACGACCAGCCGACGAACTTGGCCGGATAACCAGTCGGGAACAGGCAAAACCCCTGCACAACGGGGTTGACGCGAGGTCTAACCCTGTGGTACCGTCGCCGCGACATGATGTCAAGCGTCGCAAGGGGAGAGGATCGCCCAGACCTCCGGAAACGCGCGTATTTCCCACGGGAGATAGGCACCGGAGCGTCTTCGACGTCGTATGGGCTTGACCTTGACGCAGATAGTGTTTTCTGCCAGGGTCGGGTTTACAGCACTGCTGGCCGGGGAAGGCCAGCAGCTATGACTGGCTTCGGGGCATCTCTGTCCTGAAGAGGGGATTTATCGGGGTCGGTCGATCTAACCCTAGAGGGAAAAGGAGTAGTGGATAGATGAAACGCATGAGGATCATGGGGCTATGCCTCGTTGCCGTGTTCGCGCTGGCCGCAGTGGCCGTCTCGAGCGCGTCGGCAGCTCCGACGTACTACGAATGTGCGAAAGTCAAAGGCGGCAAATACGAAGACAAGGCCTGCTCGAAACTGGCTGGGTCTGAAAAAGGCGAGAAGTATGAACTTCAGCCTGGCCGTGGCAAAAACAAGGCATTCAAGGGCAAAGGCAAAGCTGCCACGCTCTACACGCCTGCAGTCGGCGGCGAAGTGAAATGTGGCACGAGCAAGGACGAAGGCTTCATCAACGCCTCGTTTACCGGACAGGAAAAAGTCAAGGTCGTCTTCGGCAAGTGCACCAGCCTCGGCAAAAACTGCAGCTCGCCGGGCGCGAAGAAGGGCGAAATCAAAACCAACCCGCTCTCCGGCACGCTTGGCTACATCTCAAAAACCGGCCCGAAAGTCGGCGTCAGCCTGACCGGAGAAGGCGGCAAACCGTCCGCTGAATTCAACTGCGAAGGTCTTGAAATCGTCACGACTGGCAGCGTCATCGGTGAAATCACCGGCGATGTCAACAAATTCAACAAGGAATCAACCGACACGTTCGTCGTGAACGGCAGCGGCGTTCAGATCCCGACCAAATTCGAAGGTGGACCGACTGAAGTCCTCGAGAGCACGATCAACGGCTCTGGTCCCTTTGAATCAGGCGAGGAAACGACCGTCGTCAACAAAGGTGAAACACTCGAGATCAAAGCGTAGTCAGCTGTGATCTGGGCTTGATCTGAAGCCCGGTAAAAGGAAGTTGCGTGTGGGGCCCGGACCGGGCCCCACACGTCGTTAACCGGAATTGACAACAGTGCCGGCTGTCAAGCGCCGGAATGTCCAACGCTTTGAGGGTTGGAGACCCTCAAACGCAGGAGTTCCCCCTTGACAACTGACTGCTGCTGAATAGACTCCGGCGAAAGGGATTAGGAGACATTTGATGGGCTGGAGGGCTTGGCGGAGGGGATGGTTCGGTCGTGCGCGCGCTTCGTCGAGTATGCGCGCGGCATTGCTCGGCGCGATCGTGCTGGGTCTCTTGACGTGCTCGTCCTCGGCCATGGCCCTCACGCAGCAGGGCCATGAATTCAGCACCTCGTTCGGCTCCGGCGGCACCGGCGAAGGCCAGTTCTCGAATCCCTCGGGCGTGGCGGTCAGCGAAGTGGGTCCCGCTGCCGGCGACGTGTATGTGGTCGATCGCGGCAACAACCGCGTCGAGCAGTTCAGCGCCAAAGGCAAGTTCCTCGCAGCTTGGGGTTGGGGCGTCAAGGACGGCAGCAAGGAATACGAGGTCTGTGAAGCTCACGAAGGCTGCCAGGCTGGGACCCCGAGCACCGGCAACGGCGTTGAAAAACTGCACCTTGGCAAAGGTCAACTGGTGGCTCCCGAAGCGATCGCCGTCGATGACTCGACCAGCTCCAGCGACCCGTCGGCCGGCGATGTCTACGTCGTGGCGAGCGTGGCCCTCGAAAAGTCCGTCGTCTACAAGTTCGGGCCCGACGGCGAATACATCGGCCATCTGAGTCGCAAGGAAGAACAGGAAGACTACGGCCGGGTGGACGGCGTGGCGGTTGACACCAAGGGCGACGTGTGGATCGCCTGGAGCGAAGAAACGGGCAAGGTCACGAGCTTCGACAACCAGGTCAACAACCGCCGCCTCGGCGAAGAAGGCTATGAAATCGAAGGGGCCGCTTCGGCTGTGCGGCCTGGGTTCGCGGTCGATGCCCACGACAACCTCTATCTCAACTTCGAACCCGGCGAAAAGTTCGTGCTCGCAGACGAAGAAGCCAACCCGGCCTTCAACGAAGAAGGCAAGGGCGAACACGGCGAAGAACCCTGCGAAGGAACGCTCTCCTGCTTCATCGCCAAAGTCAACATCCCGGCTGGCAGCGAAGAAGAAGAACGGCCTCCCGAAGTCGGCGAAGCGTTCGTGGACGGGCTGTTCGGAGAAACAGCGCGAGCCGTTGCCGTCGATCTCGCCACGAACGACGTCTACGTCAGCCACGAAGGCAGCATCTCCGCGTATGGCTCCAACGGCAACTTCGTGGAGCGCTTCGGCGAAGGTCATCTCCAGGGAAGTCGTGGGGTGGCCGTCAACTCGGGCACCGGTCAGGTCTACGTCGCCGATGCGACGACGAACACGGTCGTCGTCTTCAGGCTCGAAGAAGAAGCCGCCCTGCCAACCGTCGATCGGCTGGCGGCGGCCAAGATCGCCACCGGCTCCGCGGAACTCTCCGCCGAGGTCAATCCCACCGGCGGCGCCAACCCGTCCGTGAGCTTCCAGTACGGGACCGAAGCGTGCTCGGGCGGCGGCTGCAGCTCGGTCGGCGACTCAGATCCGATCGTGACGGGCTTCGACGACGAGGTGGCGCACGTGACCTTGACAGGCCTCGCCCCTGGGGTCACCTACCACTACCGGGTCATCGTCCGCACCGACAGCGGTGAAGCGACGAGCGAAGAACAGGCCTTTACGACGCTCCCGTTCGCGCTGCCCGACGGGCGTGCGTGGGAGATGGTCTCTCAGCCCGCCAAGAACGGCGCGGGCCTCGAATCGCTGCCCAAAGAAGGAGGCGTCGTCGAGGCCTCCGAAGACGGCAACGCGATCACCTACATCGCGACGGGGCCCTCCGAAGGCGAACCCGAAGGCAATCGCAGCCCCGCCTTCACGCAGAATCTCGCCACCAGGAGCCTCACGGGCGTCCCCGCCTGGTCCTCCAAAGAGATCGCGATCCCCAACCCCGAACGACCCGCGGGCGTCTCGCCGGGCAAACAGCAGGAATACCTCTACTTCACCCAAGATCTGGCCCTCGCGATGGTCGAGCCGGTCGGGCGCTACAACGAATCCGAACCGCTGCTCTCGCCCGAAGCGCCCGAAAAAACGATCTACGTGCGCCACAACGAAGGATGCGCACCGCCCCCGTCGAGCTGCTACGTCCCGCTCGTCACCGCCAACGACGACACCGCTCCCGAACCGAAACCGTTCGGTGGCAAACCCGGCACCATCGGCACCGGCGTGCGCTACCTCGGCGCAACGTCCGACCTGAGCCACGTGGTCCTGAAGGCCGAAGTGCCGCTCACGGCCGAACCCACCAGCTCGGAAGCCAACCTCTACGAGTGGACCGCAGGCAAGCCGGCCGCCGAACAGCTCCAGCTCATCAACGTCCTCCCCAACGATACGCCCGCCTCCGGCTCGCTTTATCTGGGAATCGGAGAAATGCGCAGGAACGCAATCTCGAGCGACGGCTCCCGTGTGATCTGGACGGACAAGAGCGCAGAAGGCAGCGCGCATCTCTACACACGCGACATGGTCGCCCGGGAAACCACCCAGGTGGACACTCCTGAAGCGGGAGCTGAACTAGGCGTCGAAGAACATCCTCAGTACCAGACCGCGAGTGCCAACGGCGGCAAGGTCTTCTTCACCGACGAGCAGCGACTTACCACGAGCTCCACCTCGCCGGACGAAAAAGGCAAACCCGATCTCTATGTCTTCGAAACCGGCACAGGCAAGCTGACCGACCTGACGCACGCGCTGCCCGGCGAAGCGGCCAGCGTCCAGGGACTGGTCATGGGCACCAACGATGAAGCCTCCACCGTCTACTTCGTCGCCGACGGCGTGCTCAGCGAAAACGCCAACAGCCAGGGCGAAACGGCCACGCCCGGCAGCTGCCGAGAAGGCGAAAAGTACCCAGCGGCCACCTGCAACCTGTACGTGATCCAGCAGAACACCACGACAGGGGTGTGGGGCACTCCTGTGTTCATCGCGCGCCTGTCCTCACGCGACGAACCCGACTGGGGCCTCGTCAGCCGCGATGACCTCGGGGAAGTCACATCGCGCGTCTCGCCCCACGGGCAGTACCTCGCGTTCATGTCTCAGCGTTCGCTCACCGGCTATGACAACCGCGTCACGAACTCCGAAGCCGAAGGCGCTCACGCCGAGGAGGTCTACCGCTACGAACTGAGCCCCGAAGGCCCCGGCCATTTGATCTGCGTCTCGTGCAACCCCACCGGCGCTCGCCCCACCGGCGTGATCGACAAAGAAGAAGCGGGCGAAGGCATCGGCCTGCTCGTCGACCGCATCGGCGTCTGGGGCGCGCAGGCAGCCGGCGAAGAACAGTGGCTTGCCGGCTCGATCCCCGGATGGACTCAGGATGAAGGCAAGGAGGCGCAGTATCAGTCGCGCTACCTCTCAGACACCGGACGCCTGTTCTTCGATAGCGCCGACTCGCTCGTTCCGGCCGACGAAAACGGCAAGGAGGACGTGTATGAGTACGAGCAGGGCGGCGAAGGCAGCTGCCAAAGCGAAGCAGGCTGTGTCTCGCTGATCTCCTCCGCCACCTCCAACGAGGAATCGGCCTTCCTCGACGCGAGCGTCAGCGGCAACGATGTGTTCTTCCTGACGACCTCCACGCTGGTCCCGAGCGATAAAGACACCAACTTCGACGTGTATGACGCGCGCGTCTGCACCGAAGCCTCGCCATGTGTCACGCCCACAGTCACGAACACGAACACCTGCGAATCGACCGATTCGTGCAAAGCGCCCGCCACAGAAGCTCCCGCCTACGCACCGCCGCCGACCTCAACCCCCTCCGGCTCGGGCAATCTGGCGGCGCCTCCCAAGACGAGCGTGCTGCCGAACAAAGCCGCCACGAGACCGCTGACACGCCTGCAGAAGCTGGCCAAAGCGTTGAAGGCGTGCAAGAAGCTCAAGCACAAGAGCAAGCGGCTGGCGTGCGAACGAGTCGCCCACAAGAAGTTCGGTTACAAGAAGGCAGCCAAGAAAGCCGCCACGTCCAGGAGGAGCCACGCATGAGCACCCTCAGGCTCTCCAGCGCAAGGCGCATGGCGCTGCTCGCCGTCCTCGTGCTGACTCTGCTTACTGCAACGCTCGCCGGTGCCGCTTCGGCATCTGCGGCCGGCTCGTGGTGGCATCTGACATCCGCCACTGCGCCCGCCAAACTGGCGCCGGGAGCCGAAGGGCAGATCGACGTATCCGCGAGCAACCTCGGCTACGAAGACATCGGTGCAAGCACAGAAGCGCCGATCGTGATCACCGACACGGTGCCCGCCGGGCTCGAAGTGCTCTCGGGTGTGAGGGGCTATGCGCTGACCGGCGCGCGCAGCTCCGGCACGGCGCTCAAAGAATGCTCCGTCGTCGGCCAGGTCGTGAAATGCCCCTTGACTCGCAGGGTGGCAGCCTATGAAGGCCTCGAACTGATCATCCCGGTCAAAGTCGCTGCCAATCCCGGATCGCCGGTCAACGCGGTGAAGATCGAAGGCGGCGAATCTGGGCCGACCGGCGAAGCGCACGAAGCTGTCGACGTTACAGGCGGCAGCACCCCCTTCGCCATCGAACGGTACGCCCTCGTGCCCGAAAACAGCAGCGGCCAGGAAGAAACCCAGAGCGGGGCGCATCCCTTCCAGCTGACGACCACGCTCAACCTGGACCAGACCCGCGAACTCAACAACCTCTCCAAACAGCAGGAAGAAACGACGCCATCGCTGGTCCGTGACCTGCACTTCGTGCTGCCCCCCGGCATGCTCGGCAACGTGACCCTCGTGCCGCAATGCACCTCGCTGCAGTTCGCAACCGTCGTCACCGGCGACTCGAACGAATGCAAGGAGGAAACGGCGGTCGGCGTGGCGCGCGTGAAGATCAACGAACCCAACATCAACCACGGTGTGGACACCGAGAGCGTGCCCGTCTTCAACCTGGTTCCCGAAAACGGCGAACCGGCCCGGTTCGGGATCGAGATCGACAAAGTCCCCGTCATCCTCAACACCGCCGTGCGCACCGGTAGCGACTACGCGGTCGAAGTCACGGTCTCGAACTCCACCCAGGCCGCCACGCTGATCGACTCCCAGGTCACCTTCTGGGGCGTGCCGGGAGATGAACGGCATGACCACTCGCGCGGTTGGCAATGTCTCGGCGACGAACATTGGGACCAGGGCTTCGAACCTCCGCGGCCGTGCAGGCTGCTCAAAGAAAAAGAACCGAAGGCCTTCCTGACGCTGCCGACGTCCTGCTCGGGCACGCCGTCTACCAGCGTCGTCGGCGACAGCTGGCCCGTGGGATCGAGCCACGAAGTCAGCTCGCTGAGCTCCTCCTACACGTTCCCCTCGGCCTTCACCCGCTGCGAACTGCTCGGCTTCACCCCTGCGATCAGGACCAAGCCGGACACGCAGAGAGCGAGCACACCCAGTGGGTTGACCGTCGAAGTCGAAGTCGACCAGAAAACCACCCTGGCGGGCGAAGGTCTGGCCGCCTCGGACATCAAAGACACCACCGTGACCTTCCCCGAAGGCTTCCAGGCGAGCCCCGGCGCGGCCAACGGCCTGCTCGCCTGTTCAGCCGGCAGCGCAGGGCTCGTAGGTGGAGTCGCTGAAGGCGAACAGCTGCAGAACGATCACTTCTCGCCCGCGGAAGCTACTTGCCCGGAAGCCTCGAAGATCGGCTCCGTGAGCATCAAGACGCCGTTGCTCAAAGACGAACTCAAGGGCTGGGTGTACCTCGCTTCACAGGACACAGATCCGTTCGCATCGCCGCTCGTGCTCTACGTCATGGCCTTCGACCCGGTCTCGGGCGTGCGCGTCAAGCTCGCCGGGGAAGTGCGCCTGGACCCATCCACGGGACGTTTGACATCGGAGTTCAAAAACACGCCGCCCGTGCCCTTTGAAGTGCTGACGCTCCACCTGTTCGACGGGTCTCGTGCGTCGCAGTCGACCCCTCCGCTGTGCGGCACTCACGAAACTAGGGCGTCGTTCGTGCCCTCCTCCGGAGGCGCCACCGAAAACGTCGGAGCATCGTTCTCGATCACCGAAGGCGCCAACGGTGGCCCGTGCGAGAACAGCTACCCGCAGTCCTTCGCGCCGTCGCTTCAGGCCGGCTCTCTGAACCAGCAGGCGGGTAGCTACTCCGAATTCTCCTTGACGATCAACCACTCCGACGCCGACCAGCCGCTGTCAGGGGTCACGGTGCACCTCCCCGAGGGGATGGCCGCGATGCTCTCGCATGTGACGCCGTGTGCGGAACCGCCGAGCGGTGTGGAATGGGCATGTGGGCCGGAAAGCCTGATCGGCGAAGCCACGACCAGCTCCGGGTTCGGCAATGCTCCCTACACGCTCAAGGGCGCCGTATACATCACCACCGGATACGACGGCGCGCCATTTGGCCTGCTCGTGGCCACGCACGCGAAGGCCGGCCCGTTCGATCTGGGCATGATCGACGTTCGCTCGCGGATCAACGTCGACCCCAACACGGCCGCTGTGACGATCACCACCGATCCCGGGCCCCGGGGCGAAGTCTTCCCGACGATCCTCAAAGGCGTTCCCGTTCAGCTGAAAACGATCAACGTGCTCGTCAACCGCCCCGAATTCCAATTCAACCCGACCAATTGCAGCGCGGCCGCCGTCACGGGAACGCTGGCCGGCTCCCAGGGCTCCTCCGCCGCCGTCTCCTACCCGTTCAACCCCGCCAACTGCGCGAGCCTCCCGTTCGCACCCAAGCTCACAGCTACCGCAGGCGGCCAGGCGAGCAAACGCAACGGGGCAAGCCTGAACGTCAAGGTGCAATCGGCGGGCTTCGGCCAGGCGAATATCGCCAAGGTCGACCTCACGCTCCCGGTGGCGCTGCCGTCGCGGCTCTCCACGATCCAGAAAGCGTGCCTGCTGGTGGTCTTCAACACCAATCCCGCGACCTGCGATGAAGGGTCGAACATCGGCTACGCCGTCATTCACACGCCCGTGCTCAAGAGCCCGCTTACCGGCCCCGCCTACCTCGTCTCACACGGCGGGGCGGCCTTCCCGGATGTCGAGTTCGTGCTCCAGGGCGAAGGCATCACGCTGGTCCTGGATGGCAAGACGGACATCAAAAAAGGCATCACCTACTCACGCTTCGAATCGACGCCCGACGCGCCGTTCAGTGTCTTTGAAACCTTCCTGCCCACCGGGCCGCACTCTGCG
>JASLDD010000153.1 GCA_030151725.1 Solirubrobacteraceae bacterium | reverse complement strand
AGCTACGCATCGCCGCAGGCGTTCATCGATGGGCTGCGCCCTGCGATGTGGGTGGCTGTGGCTGTGCTCGCGTTTGGAGCGCTGGTGGTGTTCGCGCTTCCCTTCGGTGCGAGGCAGGCCGAGCAGATGCCGGCGCAGGACACAGGCAGGCAGCGTCGCGCCGAGGAGGGACAGCACCTCGCCGAAGGCCCGCTTCCGACGCTTGCCGGTGAAGCGGCGTGAGCGAGCAAACATCATCGAGTGCTCAGCCGCCGGCACCGACGCGACGGCGGGTGCCGGCGGCTGAGCGACGCGAGGAGCTGATTGAGGCGGCCGTGCACGAGTTTGCTCGGGGAGGCCTGCACGGCACGCCGGTGGAGCGCATAGCAACCCGGGTGGGAGTGGCCCAGCCATATGTGTTCAGCCTGTTCTCGAATAAGCGCCAGCTGTTCCTGGCGGCCCTCGAACGGAGCTTTGGGCGGGTTGCCGAGACATTTGAAAGCGCAGCTCGGGACTACAGAGCGGGGCTCGCTGATGTTGAGTGCGAGGACGTGCTGGAGGCCATGGGTCGCGCCTATAAGGAGCTGCTGCTGAGCGATCGCGACCACCTGATGCTCCAGCACCAGGCATACGCTGCATGCGATGACGAGGTGGTGCGTGCGCGCGTGCGTCACCGTTACGCGGAGCTGGTTTCGCTGGCTCGGGAGCTTTCAGACGCGGACCCTGAGCGTCTAGATGATTTCTTCCGCCACGGCATGGCCCTCAACGTCTCGGCTGCGCTGGGTGTGGAGGATCTGTCGGTGGGGTGTCAGTGGGTGCAGGCGGAGCTCGCCCAGGCTGAGCCGACTTAAGACACATCGGGTCTCCACGCCCGGCTCGGCATTTGGCCAAGCGGCTACGATCAGTGAGGCGACATGGCAACTTCTTCCGAGCAGACACCGCTGGGCCAGGCCAAGGGACGCAAGGGACGCTCTAAAGGTCCGCGACGCAGCAACGGCGAGCTCGCGCGCAGCGCGGCGATGGTGGTGCTCGCGGTCCTCATCACGCTGTTCGCGGTGTTCAACTTGAAAGAGGTCAAGGTCGACTGGATCTTCGGCTCGGGTCGCGCTCCCCTGATCATCGTGATTGTGGTCTCGCTGCTGGTGGGCATCGTGCTCACCTACTTCGCCGAACGGCTCGTGCGCAAACGCCGTTAGCCGTCTGCGTCCTCGGTGACGATCGCAAAGGCTTCCTTGGCGCCGATGAAAGGCGCAAGGACGATGTAGGAGACGTAGTCGGAGAGCACGGGCAGCAGTTGCATGCGCCCGCCGGCCACCTGGCAGCGGATCGTGTGCAGGAAAGCCCCCGCGATTCCCTCGATCGCGACGCCGCTCTGCGCCGAGGCGGGGGCTCCCTCGGTCAGCAGCGTGGCGATGTCGTTGGCGAGGTCGAGGTTCTGGCGCATCGCGTGCGAGCCCGCCAGGAAAGCCTCCTGGGCGATGGTGCGGCAGTAGAGCGGACGCTCGCTCAGGTAGTCCATGAGCTGGCCGAGCACGCGGCGAACGGCGCGAGGCCAGTCGTCGGAGACGAGGTCGGGGCTGGCTACGATCTCGAGGATGTCGCCGGCGAGCATGTCGAGCGCCGCCAAGAAACACTCGTCCTTGCTTGAGTACAGCTCGAGGAAGTCATCGATCGGCACTTGCGCCTCATCGGCGATCTGTGGCGCAGTGAGGTCACGGTAGTCGTGCAGGGCAGCAAGCCGCAGGGCGTTGTGTAGAAGTCGATGGCGATCGTCTCCGACCACGGGCGCTTCCCCGGGTGGTTGGTGAGCAGTGGCGAGCGAGATCTCGCGCATCCGACGCGCGAGCCTCGTGGCAAGTCGCTCGTCCATGTGAGCTGCCGCAGGGGTCTGAAAGAGCAGAGTCCAGCGCAACAAGTCCTCGGCCAATTCGGGTCGCTGCTCGACTTCGTCTTGGTAGAGCACAGCAGACATAGCTCCGTGAAGTCCACCTGTGATGCCTCTGACGATCGGCGCCGGCAGCACATGAGCCTCGGGCGCTTCGGCAAAGCTACGGGCGAGCATCTGCTCGCATGTGTTCGTGGCGTGCCTTAGGCGCAGCGCTCCGGCCGCGCCAGCTGTCTGCGCGGCTACGAACACGAGCAGGCTCCCGTTGCGGTTCTCCTTGGCGCTCGCCGTCAACGCCAAGAAGGCTGCTCGCAGGCGGTCCTCGAGATTCCCCTCTGTGGTGGCATATGCGTTGCGCAGGCGCTTGATGTCACGGCCGGCGATCACGTCAAAGGTCGCCAGGAAGCACTCTTCCTTGTTGGAGAACTGCTCATAGAAGGACCGTCTAGAGACGCCGGCCAAGCCGATGACCTGCTTGACGCTCGTGCGCTCGTATCCGCTGCGTGCGATCGCCTCGACCATGGCGCCATAGATACGAGCCCGCTGGTTTTGGATCACTTCGTTGCGCGCCAGCTGGTGGGGTCCGTGCGGCAAGCGCTTGTAGATCGGAGCTATGCGCGCAGGTCCGTTGCCTGTGTTTGCGCGCTTGACTGGTTGCGACAACGTCCCTCTACCTCCCGATGCCATTCGTACTCCCCGAATCTATCTTTCGAGCCAGACGATCACTGTCATGCAATCTGGCCGGATTGATCATCCCATGTCAGCGGTTTTTTGTCTACAGGGGACCGTCCGACCTGTTGGGACGGGGCGAATGGGAAGATTTTGGATCGTCTAGTGCAGGACGATCTTGAGCGCGAGGACGCCCATGCCCATGGCGGCGCCCACGCAGACGTCGAGCACGAGCTCGCCTGGAGCAGCGCGTGAGCGAATGCCGGCGATGAGCTCGAAGGCGATGAGGCTTGCAATGACGCTCCACACAGCCGCGGTAACAGCTGTCTGTTGGGATGCGCCGCTGACCCATGCGACGAGGATCGCCAGCAGCGGTATGGACGCTCCGCGGATGAGCGCCCAGTCGTGGCCAAGCGCGTGTACGAGCGCGGAGCCCGTTAGACGCTCTTGACTGGTCAGGCGGCGGCCGAGCACACCGGCGTATGCGTGGGCCAGCCAATAGAGCACTGCTGCGATGACGCTCGAGGCGAAGGTGTCGAGGTAGTTCTCGTGGCGCCCGCTCTCGGCTGCGAGTAGAGCCCCGATGACGATCGTCCCGTAGACGACGCCCGAAGGATTCGCCTCGGGTACGATCCACTCACTTGCTCGCTGCAGCAGGCGGCGTATGGTGCTCGGAGTCGGCTGGGGCTGTGGCCGTGATGCTGGGGAGGGCTGTTCGATCCCTCGATTATCGGGGGCTCAGCGGATGAGAACAGGCGCGCTGTAAGCCGAGACGTGGGCGCCGTCGGAGATCTTGACAAGCGCCTGGTACAGGCCGTGGTGGACGCGCACGATACGACTGAAACTGGAAGCGCTGGCCGATCCAGTTTTTACGACTGTCCCGGCGACATTGGCGGAGCGGTGGCCAGGCTTCAACAGTTGGAAGCCTACGAGCGCCCCGGCCTCGGCCGGCGTGACGCTGCCATAGAGACGAGCAAATCCGCGCCGGCGCGTGGCGCGTGCGTGCAGGGAGACGCGCACTGCGACACCCTCGACGATGACGGGGCTGGACACAGAAGACTTGCCCACGGTGACAACCCGGATCTGAGCATTTTGGATCAGCCCCACGAAGGGGAAGGAGAAGCCACCGGTCGAGTTGGTCAGCTCGAGGTTGCCGATCTGCTGAAAGCCGCTGGTGTACGGGAAGGGGTTGGCCTGAAGCATGATCTGATGGTTGGCCGCTCCGGTGCCCGACAGAGTTCCCTCGACCACGAACGGGTTGCCGAAGACAACGGGATTTGGGGTGCCGACGATTGCCACAGAGAGTGGGACCCTTAGCGTGGTGAAGCTTTTGTCGCTGCCGACGGCGGCGCCTGCGGGACTGAGCGCGACCACGCGATAGTGGTAGGCGGTGAGCGGCGCCAGCCCTGTCACAGACTGGCTCACGTCGATCAGCCCGGTTCCGGACCCGGCGGCCGAGAGTGGGCTCTGCGACCCATATTTGCGCGTGGGCCCGTACTCGAACATGTAGTTGGTCGCTTGACCGTGAGGGTTGACTCGGCCGTGGAGCACGACTGAGGAGTAGGTCAGGCTGGAGACTCCCAATGTGGCGGCGCTGGGAGCTTGCGCGGCACCGGCTCCGGCTGGGCTCAGGCAGCAGAGCACCATGCTGAGCAGGCCCAGCAAGCAGGCCCTGCGTGAGCCGGAAGAGGAAGACATGGATGGTCGCGATGCCATGCGCTTAGTGCTACCCACCATTGGCGCAGACAAACCATGACTCCTGGCGGCGAATCTGGTGGAGAGATGCGGATTCTGCGCGACTCTTGCGGGTGGGCCGGTATATAGACGGTATGGAGACCGACTCGACAGCGGGGCGTTTGGCGAGGGCGAGGGTGCGCGTGGGCGCGGCTGTGCTGGCACTGGCGATGGGCGCGCTCGCCACCTTCGTGCCGCAGACACTGGCGGCTTCGGCGCCAAAGGTGGCGACAGCCGGCGTCTCGAACGTAACCTTCTCATCGGCGATTCTCTATGGCGATGTGAACGCGGGCGGCGCAGCGACGAGCTTTGTCTTCCAGTACGGCACGAGCAGCGCATACGGCGGACAGACGCCACTTGCCCCGGCGGGCAATGGGACGATCGCGGTCAAGCTCAGCCAGGGCGTCTCGGGCCTGCAGCCCGGCACGCTCTACCACTACCGGGTCGTTGCAGTCAACGGCGCGGGGACGACCAACGGGAAGGACCGCACGTTCAAAACTGGCGCAGTGCCCCTGTCTGTGCAGATCGCGGGAGTGCCCAATCCTGTGGTGTTCGGAAACCCGTTCGTCGTGGAGGGTCATCTTCTGGG
>JASLDD010000152.1 GCA_030151725.1 Solirubrobacteraceae bacterium | reverse complement strand
ACCGCCTTCTCCGACAACTCCATCTACGCCGAAGTCGGCCTCAAAGTCGGCACCCGCCACATCGCCCTCCTGGCCCACAAGATGGGCATCACCACTCCCCTCTCCACCAACCCCGCCATGACCATCGGCGGGCTCACCGTCGGCGTCACCCCTCTCGACATGGCCCATTCCTACGAGACCATCGCCCACCAGGGCAGGCGCGTCAGCGGCACCATGGCACCCGCCGGCGAACCCGTTGGCATCCAGGAAGTCGACTCCAGCTCCAGTCCCCTTCCCGACGGCTCCCACCGCGACATCAACAGCGTGCGCTCCAAGGCCGTGCTGCCGCCCTCCATCGCCGCCACCGAGACATCCATGCTCGAGACCGTCCTTCAGTACGGCACCGGCAAGGCCGCCGCCATCGGCCAGTTCGCCGCCGGCAAGACCGGCACCACCTCCAACTACGGCGACGCCTGGTTCGTCGGCTGGGACTCCAAGTACACCGTCGCCATCTGGGTCGGCTTCCCCAACAAGCTCATCCCCATGACCACCGACTTCAACGGCACCCCCGTTCTCGGCGGCACCTTCCCCGCGCTCATCTGGCACGACTTCATGATCTCTGCCCTCTCCATCGACAAAGCCCGTGCCGAACGCGCCGCCCAGCCCAAAGGCTCCAAAACGGGCAGCGAATCGTCCACTAGTTCCAACGAATCGGAAACGAGCGCGCCCACTACCAGCTCGCAGCAGAGCTCCCCCGGCAAGGGCACATCCAGCAAGGGCAGCGAACGCTCGCCCTCCGCCCGCGAACCCACAGAAGCCGGTGGCGGCGGCGCCTCACCCGAAGCCGAAAAGACCCCCACCCCGGCCACCCCCGCGCCTTCCCAAGAAACGGCGACCCCCAGCCCATCAGCTCCAGCGGGCGCGCCTGCGCCGTCCTCGCCTTCGCCCACCGGCGGCGTCAGCCCAACCGGCTGACCCACAGCCTCTCCCAGCCCTTTCCCAGCCTCCCCTTGCGGCGCTCTGACGCTCGCCGCTGCCTGCCTTCTTTTCGTGCAAGCCAAATGTTTCTGTCTGGCGTATTCTTTTGCGCAGGCCAAATGTTTCCAATTCGCAGACAACGAAAGCTGTAAGTTCCACATTGTGAGATCGGGGACTCGATCTGATGGTGGAGATGTCCCGCGTGAGTTGCCCCGCGGGCCGCATTCGCTCAGCCGCGAGCAGGTCCAGCAGAGCCAGCGCCAGCGCATCCTCACGGCCATGATCGAGTCCGCCGGCGAACTCGGATACGCCCAGACGCCCGTCGCCGAGGTGATCGCTCGCGCCGGCGTGTCCCGTAAGGCCTTCTATGAACAGTTCCCCGACAGGCAAGGCTGCTTCCTCGTGGCCGCCGAGCGCATCGCTGCCGGCGCAATCGAGCTGCTCGAGCAGGTCTACCGCGCTGCCCAGGACCCCTACCAGGGTGCCCAAGCAGCCATCCAAGCGCTCTTCGAGCAGTCCATCGCAGACCCCAGGGCGCTGCGCCTCACCCTTGTCGAGCTCGGAGCCATCGGTCCCGCCGGCGTCCTTCGACGGGAGGAGCTGTTCACCGCCATTGAAAGACTGCTCTGCGAGATCGTGGGCCCGATACCAGCCCTTGAGCCGCCCCACCCGATCCTGCGAGGGATCATCGGTGGGATAAGCCAGACCGCCTACATGCGCGCCAGCGATCCTCGCTCCTCCCCCTCCCCCGAGCTGGCCCGCGATCTCGTCACTTGGATCCACTCCTACTTCCCTGCTGCGCCCACTGTCGTCTCGTTGCACGAGCAGGCGTCCCCGTCCCAGCCCCCGCGCCCGCTGACCGGCGGGCGGGCTCCCGGCACGCTCTCGCCGGCGCCCAGCGGCGGTCGGCGGCGCAGCATGCGCGAGGTCAAAAGCTTACGCAGCTATGTCGTCCACAGTCAGCGTGAGCGAATCCTCGATGCCGTCGCCAACCTCAGCGTCGACAAGGGCTACTCGATCGTCACCATCAGCAACATTGGGCGCTATGCCTCAGTCACCCAGGAGACTTTCTACGAGCATTTCGCCGGCAAGGACGACGCCTTCCTAGTGACTTATGAGGTTGGCCACGGCAAGAGCGTCGCCGTCACAGAGGGCGCCTGCATGGCCGCCCCCGACTGGCCCTCGAGCGTGAAGGCAGGCATCGCCGCCCTGTTCGATTTTCTCGCCTCCGAGCCTGCCTTCGCCCACCTCGCCCTCGTCGATGCCATGGTCGTCACGCCGCGCAGCGAGGCACGCGCGCTGACCGGCATTGGCACCTTCGAACAGATCTTCGCCGCTGGGCTCGAGCACTCCGGGCATTCCGCCCAGCCCCACACCATTGGGGCGATCATGGGTGCCTTGTTCGAGCTGTGTGCCTCCTACACCCTGCAGCAGCGCACATCCGAGCTTCCCTCGCTCGTCGGTCCCGCCACCTACCTCGCGCTTGCCCCCATCGTCGGAGTCGACGCCGCCGCTCAGCTCGCAAGCGATCCGAGCTGACGCTCACACACGCGGCCGAGGCGGCGAGACGTTGCGGTTGCCGGCCACAGAGAAGCGCCACCGCAGCTCCACCGCCCGCGTGATCCCGATGCGCGTGCCCGCTACTACTGGTGGTTCTGACCACTCAGCCGTAGGCGCCAAGATGCGCACGCTGCCGCCGACTAGATCGCTGGCGTTGTCCTCAAGCTCGATACCCAGCGCCTGCGTGAGCTTGCCCGGACCCGAGCACAGGTCCTCATCGCGCGCCGCCGCTCGCCGCCGCGCACGCATCCTCTCAAGGCCGGCCGTCGGCTGCAAAGCCCTGATCAACACCGCCGCGCCCACCCCCTCCTGCTCGCACACGGCGTTAAACAGAGCATGGATGCCATACGAGCGATACACATATGCGCGACCCGGTGGGCCAAACAGCGTCCGGGTACGCGGCGTCAGGCCCACGAATGCATGGCATGCCGGCTCGCTCTCGTGGTAGGCCTCCGTCTCCACAATCACTCCAGCCGTGTCCTTGTGCTCGACCGTGCAACCGATCAGCTCGCGCGCCACCTCCACC
Organism: Solirubrobacteraceae bacterium; assembly: GCA_030151725.1. Taxonomy (GTDB): domain Bacteria; phylum Actinomycetota; class Thermoleophilia; order Solirubrobacterales; family Solirubrobacteraceae; genus Palsa-744. The sequence continues at coordinate 2,131 of JASLDD010000152.1, read as the reverse complement.
ACCGGGCGCGCGTAGAAGTCAGCCCGAAGCGGCTTCATCGAGCGTCGCCCGCGCCAGCTCCAGCTGCTCACGCACGCGCGGTAGCGCCGTGCCGCCCTCTGAGATCTTCGATTCGAGCCACGAGCTTTGCGCGAGCACGCCGTCGAACTCCTCGCGATGTGCTGCCAGCGACTCGCTCACCTCTGCGATCTCCTCATCGCTCAGCTCTGAGAGTCCCTTGCCGCGATCGACCGCCGTGCGCACAAGGCCCGCCACCACGCCGTGGGCCTCCCGGAAGGGCATCCCCAGCTTGACCAGCAGGTCCGCCACATCTGTGGCCGCGATCAGCTCATCGCCCGCCGCTTCGCTCATGCGAGCGCCGTCGAAGACCACGCCGCCAATCATGCCCGTGGCCGCCGCCAGCGTCAGCTCGAGCGTGTCCACCGTGTCGAACAGGTGCTCCTTGTCCTCTTGCAAGTCCTTGTTGTAGGTCAGCGGCAGCGCATGCATCACCCCATGGAACGCCGCCAGGTGGCCCACCACACGGGGCGCCTTCGCGCGCAGCAGCTCCGCTGCGTCGGGGTTCTTCTTCTGGGGCATGATCGACGAGCCCGAGCTCCACGCGTCTGGCAGCTCGCAGAAGCCGAACTCGGCACTCGACCACAGCACCAGCTCCGCTCCCAACCGCGACAGATGCGTCGAGCATGTGGCTGCCGCGCTCAGGTAGTCGAGGATGAAGTCCCTCCCCGAGACCGCGTCAATCGAGTTGGGTGCCACCTCGCTGAAGCCGAGATCGCGGGCCACTTGCCCCCGATCGGTATCGAAGTTTACGCCTGCGAGCGCGCCAGATCCCAGGGGAAGGCGCCCAGACTCAGCCTCAGCGAATGCAAAGCGTGCGCGATCGCGCTGGAGCATCCAGAAGTACGCCAACAGATGATGGCTCAGATATACAGGCTGCGCGCGCTGCAGGTGCGTGTAGCCGGGAAGCGGCCAGTCGAGGTGCTCCTCCGCGCGTGCCAGCAGCGTGGCCATCAGCCCTGAGATCGCCACATGCGCCTCGCGCGCGCGCTCGCGCGTAAACATCGCAAGGTCCGTCACCACCTGGTCATTGCGTGAGCGCGCCGTGTGCAGGCGCCCGCCCACAGACCCTACGATCTCCGTCAGGCGACGCTCGATTGCCATGTGGATGTCTTCGTCGGCCGCCTCAAACGGGAAGACGCCCTCGCGCAACTCGCGCTCGAGCTCATCCAAGCCCGTCAACAGCGCCTCGCAGTCATCGCCCGTGATGATTCCCCGGTCGGCCAGCATTCGCGCGTGCGCACGCGATTGCGCCACGTCCTGGGGCCACAAGCGCCGATCGAAATCAAGCGATGCGTTCAGGCGGTGGAAGTCTGGGTGCTGGGGCTCGTGGAAGCGCGACAAGGTGTCGAGTCTGGAGATCGCTACGTGAGCTGCCACCCTAAAGCACGCCCCGCTTACCAAGCCGCTCGACTGTGCCGGCGCTGGAAGCGGCGAGCGCCTGCCTCAGTTGAGGACAAGCGGATCTTCTGGCCTTTGCGTACCGCGGAACTGCTTGCATTTCTGTACCACGTAGCCTCGGCTGCAGTCAGTCTGCGCGATCCACTTGCTCCGCCAGGTCGCGACGAACGCCGCCACTGCCTGTCGCCGGCGTTCAGCGGTCAGCCGAGCCATGATCGACGCGCGCACCTGTGCGAGCGGTCGCCGGGCGGCGGGGACCACACGCCGCAGCTCAAATAGCGAGGCGTAATGGCCAAACGGTCCAGTCAGGACGTTGCGCTTGGCCACAAAGATCGCTTTTTCGATTGGATTCCTGTCGAGGGGCGGGACGCCGCTGGAGGAGCGCTCCTCGTGCAGCGCGAGGCTTGCGAAGCTCTTGCCGCCTTCCACTTCCCGCCTGACCCTTCTGGCCGCCACATCGCTGTAGAGGTTGTCGATGTCGAAGTACCGTCGTTCCGCTGAGACGAAGCTGCTGGAGTGCCGGCTGTAATAGGCCGCGATCTGCGCCGGGGTGACCGGCGGGACGGCAGCCGTGATCGACTGGTGGATCCGCGATGAGGCCATCTGCGTCCTGGTTTCGAGTTCGAGATCGGCGATCGTTCGACCGCCGTTCGCCTTGAGGAATTCGCGCAGT
>JASLDD010000093.1 GCA_030151725.1 Solirubrobacteraceae bacterium | reverse complement strand
GGGTGTGGAGCACCTGGGCGGTGCCGAAGGAGTCATTCAGCGCCCGAAGGATCTCGAGGCTCGTCCACAGATACGACTCTCCGTCCTTTCGGCGCGAGGGATTCATCCCGTCTCTGCGGCCTACGAGGTGCGCCGCGACCGCGACCTCGTGGCGGGGCTCGTCTCGCTTGGCCACCTCCCGCAGCTGTCGCACGGCCTCGTCCCATCGATGTTCGCGGTAGAGGATCATCCCGTGTAGAAATGTCACCTCGAGGGCGTCCCGGCGGATGACGCCGAGACGCACCTGCTCCGACGCGAGCTGCCCCGCTAGCCACTGCTGACCGCTCAGCGGTTGTTCGGCGAGCTGCGCGTACTGGTGGACCCCATCGACGGAGAGGAAGGTCGCGTGATATGCACGTCCGACGTCGGACTGCAGATAGCGTGGCAGCTCGTCCGGGACGTGCGCTGCCACGGTGCCCGATTCGGCGAGGTCGAGCAGCCGACCGTGGACGCGCTCGGACAGCTCGCGCTCGCTGGTGAGGCGCTCGATCAGCACCGCGCGAATGCGCGGTGCGAGATGCCACTCGCTGTTGCGCTCGACCACGAAGTCGCAGAGGTGCAGGGCACCCACAAAGCGCTCTGGCCTCTCGTCCTCTCCGAACGCGACGCATAGAAGGTCGTGTGCGAGAGCGTCCGTCAGGCTCTCGGGAGCCGCAAGTACGAGCAAGCTGCGCTCGGCGGCCTCGCGTCCCACGAGAAACGGTGAGAGCTCTTTGGGCATGATTGAGGTCATATTGTCTCGGCCTTGCGCGCCAGTATGCGGGCCAGGCCCGCGTACACATCACGAATCGTGTCGCTGCTGCTGAGTAGCGTCGTCGCAAACATGTCGGCCCTATCAGCGTTAGCTGCGATCCCCTCGCTCATGGCTATCTTCCTAAGATCCGCGTGCGCATCGAGACGGGCGGTATCGTCGAAGCGCTCGGGGAGGTCGAGCAGGAGTTCGGGTTCAGGCGGCCAGTCGGGTCCGCGGCTACACGATGGATCGGAGATATCGATCAGCAGCAGACCGGAATGGGTCAGGGTCTGTAGCCTCGCGTCCCACAGCAGCCTGCGGAAGCGGGAAAGCGTCTTCGAGTCGTAGGTGTGTGAGTTCAAGAACAACAGCGCGATGCGTTCTGTCTCTAGCCGCTCCGTGATCGCGTCTGCGGCGCTGTCAAGTCTGGCGTACGCGCGATGCACCCGTTCGTAGTCGTCCTCCTGATAAGTGATCCCGACATTCGAAATCTCGACCGAGTGGGCTTCGATGTCAGCGCCGACCTGGATTACGCCTCTGGCAAGCGAGTTGGCGGTCTCTAAATCAAGCTCAAGCGAGCGCTCCAATTGGATCACGACGTCCTCGAGGTAATGCGTGTTGGAATTGAGTGCATCAATCTGTACGCATCTCCACGGCAGGGGCCACTGGTCGTTGACCATCACCTGCCGGATTGCCTTCGAGAAAGTCGACGCGGGGCTAGCGTCGGTCACGCGCACATGCACGACGCCGCCGCGATCAATGAAGTAAGGCTCAAGAGCCTGAAACTGCCTCCGCCAATCGATCCGCGGAACCGCGGGAACCGTCACCCAGAATCCTCGCCGTGTGTGACGCGCACGTCGCTAACGCGAACCGTGCCACCTGATTGAACATTCGTGGCCACGCGAGTGCTCTCGCCAAACTCCTGCACATCCACCCGCTCGACCGTGACGTCGCCTACGGAGGCGATCCGGTCACCCACGGCGGTCCCGACGGTGCCGGGATCGCAGCTATCACGTGAAACTCTTAGAGCCACGGCGACCCCAAGGATGAGCACCAACGCCATCACGGCCAGTCGCGCAGGGAAGGACAACGCTTCCGTCGCAGCAAGCACGAAGTACAAAACCGCGCTCGCGACCACCGCCGCCGCTACTCCGGCGACGAACGACCTCATGTGAGTCGCCTCTCCGGCTGCATGCCGGACGACATCGCTCGCTGCGTCTCGCGCAGGAACCCGGCATCTTTCGCAGATATGGAACCCATCCGCAGTGATCCTATCGTCATGCGCCGATCCTAATCCCGCCGCCTCCTCAGTTTTGAGGATAGTCTCTATGGCCGGATCTCGAAGCGGTGCCCAGAGCGCGTCCAACCCCCGTCGCTCCCGTATTTGTTGCCTCATCCCCCGCGTCGGCTTTTGGGTGCGTGGCTCGCACCACCGACGCGGTGAAGTAGCTGGCGAACGCCGGGTTGGGTTTGACGGCGACGATCCGGTTGTCCTTGGCCCAGACCTGCGCGAACAGGGAGAGGATCAGCCTGCGTCGCTCGGCGGGCTCGTGCTCGGCGTCCCAGAAGCGCGCGAAGTCTTCGAGGATGGCTTGTGCGCGATCCAGGTCTGGGTCGGTTGGCGGCTTCGCGCGTTGCAGCTCCTCCTCCAGCATCTGGCGGCGCATCGCGTACTGGGGCTTGGTGATGTCGCCCATGACGTAGAGGTCGCGTAGCCGCTCAAGCTGGGCGGTCAGCTCGCGGCGACGCTCCGCATCCTCGCCGGGGAGCGCACCGGCTTGCATTTGGATCGTGTCCAGCACGAGCTGCCGCAGCGCGTGGTCGGGTTGGAAGTCGTGCAGCCAGTCGATCAGCTGCTCCTCCAGGGGTTGGGCAGGGGTCATCTTCTGCTCGCAGTCGCCGTGGTGGCGGCGGGTCGAGCACTGGTAGCGACGCATCCCCTCCCATCCGGTGCGGCAGCCGTGCATCCGCGCGCCGCAGCGCTCGCAGTGTATGAGCTTGCGCAGCAGGTACTCCTCGGAGGGGCGGCCGGGCTTTACGACGCGGGTGCGCCACGAGCGGACTTCCTGCACCCGATCGAACAGCTCGTCGCTGACGATCGGCTCATGCAGGCCAAGGATGCTGCGGCCCTTGTCGCGTAGCCCGGAGACGTATCCGGCGTAGGCGGCGTTGCACAGCATCTCGCGCACGGTGTCCTTGCTGAACAGCCTCCCGCGCGGTGCGTGCGCCCTTTGCGTTAAGCCATGCGGCGAGGGTGCGGTCGGACTCCTGGCCGGTGGCGTAGCGCTCGAACATCGCCAGCACCATTGGAGCGCGCTCGGGATGAGGAATGGCGAGCTTCGTGTCAGGGTCGCGGACGTAGCCCCAGGGCAGGCTCCCGACGAGGTGGCCTTGGCGTGCCTTCTCCTTCAAGCCGCTGGGTGTCCAGAAGGACAGCGAGACGGAGTAGTACTCGTCGAACATCTCGTGGATGGACTCGGCGAGGAACGCGGAGGGGTCGGTGTGGTCTTCGCCCATGGGCTGCGTGACCGAGATGACGCGGATACCCAATCGCTCGCGTAGTAGCTGCTTGTAGCGGCGTGCCTCGACTTGGTTGCGGGCGAAGCGGCTGGTGTGGAACACGAGCACGACGTCGAACTTGCCGGCGGCGGCATCGGCCATGAGGCGCTGGAACTCGGGGCGCGCCTCTGATTTGCGCCATCCAGAGTGGAAGTCGCAGTACTCGCCGACGAGTTCGAGATTGTTCTCGGGTGCGAAGCGGCGGATGCCCTCGCGCTGCGCGTCCGGGGAGAAGCCCTGGCCCTGCTCCTCGGTTGACTCGCGGACGTAGGCGACGGCTCGTGGCGTGCGGTCAGTCATGCCGGGAGAGGTCGGTGAGGTCGCGTCCTCTGTGCAGCCACCAGTCGGCGAACCAGTTGGCGAAGTCGAGGAGCGCTGGATCGGGGGAGTCGTTGCGGCGGACATTTGCTGAGCCTCCTTGGTCGTCGTGGTGATCGATCAGTGCAGGGCGATGCGTGGGCCTGAACGTCCTGGCAGAACGAGTCGGCTGCTGCGCTGGTTTGGCAGTCCTTTGTGCATGTGCGGTCAATGTGTAGGCGTCGGTGAGAGACCTTTGGCAAGGGAAGAAGGTGCCTCAACCCCGCTTTTGGTTACAGCAGCACCCTCACTTTGATCAGACTTTTTCTTCCTGAGCCATACTTATCGGGGTACTTTCGTCTTCCCGGATATTGCTGATTTGCAGTGGTTTCTTTGGTTTCTGGGTCCTCGTTTCATCATGCGAGGGCGGATCGGAGGACGGAAACGAGGACGGATGCGAGGGCGGAAACGAGCCGGGGTCCGGACTCGCGTTCTCACTGCCCGCGACCGCGCCGTGCTTTCGCTCGTGCTTTGCGCCGAGCGTTGGCGGTCCATGGTTCTCCGAGGCGGAAGTGCGCGCGGAGGATCTGCCGTACGCGCTCCCGGTGCAGGCCGTGCCGGACGGCGATCTCTTCAAGCGTCAAACCCTCCACGGCACGGAGCCGGAACATGTCGTACTCGCGCGCTTCTGGCGCGTGGGTGCGGATTGGCTCGACCGAAATGTCCAAGCCGAGCGCCTGCACGATCAGCAGAGCGACCTGCAAGGAGATCGTGCCGTCGCCCGTTTCGAGGCCCGAAAGGACGGCGGGCTCTACGCCCGTCAGGCGCGAGACGCCCTCGCGGCTGAGCCGTAGCTCGCCGCGCCGTTCTTGCAGGACGCGGCCAAGCTCGGGCGCGGAGTTGACGGGTGAGCGCTGACGGCGCACTGACAGATCGCTCACTCAGAGCGTGCCGACCTCGATTTCGCCCGCCCGCCGCGCTGCTCGGGTTGGGAACACGAACTCGCCGAGACGATGCACCAGGCCCGTACGGGCGAGCCGGCCCACGCCGTCGATCACGTCATTGGGGCTGTCCAGCTCGCGCCCGATCTCCTCGACCGTCCACGGCACAAGCTCGTCGCACAGGACGTGCAGAATCATTTTGTCGCGCTGGTCCTCACGCTCGGCGGGCGTCATCTCGTTGGCGGCGCAGCATGTGGCACTCATGGGGCTCCTTTCCGCCGCAGGAAAGGGCGCAGACGAGCGCGACGCGAGACCGCAGGGGAGCTACGGTTTCGGTCGTGGCATCGAAGGCCGTATTCCTTCGGCGTCACAGGCCGAGGCGGGCGTCTTCAGCGCTCGTCTCGGCCGCGGGGGATCTCAAGGTCGAGGCGAGGAGTAATCCAAGTCGGTTCTAGGCGATCAACGATTCGCAAGTTTTCGAAGCACGATGCGATACTCGTTGATGAATCGATCGACGCGCAGTCCGCCTCCGTAAAATGTCTCGCGCGTCACACCATCGCGCTCGCAAAGGCGGAGCGTCTCTCGTATGTGCTTGACAGTGCCAATCGCTATCTCGCGTCCGTCGTCATGCCAATCGATGGACATCACGGCCTTGATTTTTTGCTTCCCGAACAGGGATGGCCGCGGATTGGTGGAACGGCAGATAGAGACTTTTGTGCTCTTTCCCGGTTTAATCGTATAGCCGAAACGGGCAAGAATCTTGCGGAGTTCTCGGTAGGTGATGCGTATCTCGCCGCGGGTGATCTTGTCGACGCGCGGAGTGAGCCAATCGCGTAGGGCAAGAACCTCCTCGTCGGCCGTGCCGCGTCGTGGCACGGCGTGCGTGTCCCTTCCTATCTTGATCTGGTTCGTGAGGAGTTTATGATCCGCGACAGCGATCATCAGCGCAAAAATCTCGCGCTGCTTCGTGTCCTTGAGCACGAGATTGTTCCGGTCGAGATGCGCAAGGGTCGCCACGAGTGCTGTGCGCTTATTTCCATTGTGAAACGGGTGGTCGTTGCAAATGCCGTACAGAAGAGTTGCGGCATTGACGACTGGCTCGTGGTACTTGAGTCGATCTTCGAAGCCGCTCGTCTGGCGATTGACGGCCGACTCCAACAGGCTCTCGCTTCGGACACCGGGAGGATCTATCGGGTCGGATGTCTGGGCAAAATCCTCGCACAGCCGTTCGTGGATCATGCGAACCTCATCGACCGAGAGGGTGCAGTGGAGCATCGCCGAGCGGACCTGTGGGTCGATGCTGGGCGCTTCGGCGGCTGGAGGCGTCTCTTGTCAGATCAAACGCGGTCCGCCTCGCATTTCGCGGATTGCAGCTCGCGCGGCCTTCCACTCGGGGCCGCTGACAGGCTGATCGGGATCGTCGATCTCAACGCCCCGGTCGATCAAGGCGAGCAGGACATCGTCAGCGTCAAGGCCTGCGCTGCGTGCTAGGCGGCTTACCGAGATCTCGTGTCGCACGGGCCGGACCTCAGTGCGAGACAAAATCTAGTGATACCAATCATTCGGTGGTGCACCTTAATGTGCGTCCCGGACGACGCACATTAAAAGGCGCACAAAAGGGCGCTTCAGAAGTGCCGCCCGAACGCTGGGCTAGCCTTCGGGGCAACGGTGGCCATCCATGGGAAGGTACGGGATTTTGAGCCTGCGTGTACGACTAGACGAGTTGCTCCCAGCGAAGACAGCTGCGCGTGAGTTGCCTCAGGCTCTGCGACGATTGGAATCAGGAGAGGCTGACCAACTCGTGATCACGAACCGTAGCGAGCCTCGCGCAGTGCTCGTCTCGATAGCCCGGTACGAGCAACTCCTCATCGGCCACGTCGGCGACTCGCCGTAGCCTCGGCAGTCTGGGCGGGCCTAGCTAAACTGCGGCCGTGGCTGATGAGGCAGGGGATGACCCGAGCGAGACATCCAGTGTTCGTAAGCTGGGCGAGTCCGTCGGGCTGCCTCGCGGGTTTCCGGGGACTGGCAAGGCGCGCGCTGACGTGATCGCCCGCCTTATCGAGGAACACCGTGAGACCGTGCGCCGTCTCGGCGGGTAGCTCGTGAGCGGCCGGGTTGTGTACCCGGAGTTCGGAGATTTCTGCGATGTCGCAGCGGTCGTCGTCGGGAGTCGGCCTGACGTGGTAGCGCGCTATCCGACTATTGGTCTCGCCGACTCAGCCTTGGCAGCGCCTCGTGCGGGGTTTGGCGACCACGAGGTTTATGCGTCGCTTGCGGAAAAGGCGGCCGTTCTTCTAGAGCACATGGTGCGAAACCATCCGCTACCCGATGGAAACAAGAGGGTGGCGTTCTTGTTGACAGCTTGGTTTCTCGAGTGCAACGGCTTCCCCTTTCGGGGTCCAAGCCCAGACGTCGATGTCGCGATGGTCGAACAGATCGCGGCGGGTACATCTAGTAAAGAGGCGATCTTGAGGTGGCTTGAGGGGCGGGTTGATTGGTCTGGGGGGAGCTGACCTTGAGACTCCAGCACCGCGCTCCATCTTCAAAGGCCTAGTTCGTGCAGGCGATCGGCTAGGTCTTCGATGGCGACCAGCGAGTCGGGCGATCCGAGTCGTCGCTCCTCACGTCTCCCGAGCTCTCCGCCCTTGCGGAGGCGTCGCAGGGCTGCCCTGACGTCAGCGCCGAACTGCTCCTCGAAGCACTCGATAGCGTCGAGCTTGTGCTCGTCGCGGGCGCTCGTGTCAGCGAGCGGAGGCTCCGTCGCGTGTCGATCGGCTGCAAAGTGGCGAATCCGCTCCGACAGCGGCAGCCGCTTAGCATCGATGACGAGATAGGCTGATGTCGCGACGAATGTAGCGGCCGCTCCTATGGTCACGTCGAGGCCTCCTATACCGCTCGTCTGAGCAGCCACGCCCGCAGTGACCTCAAGCACAAGTGCGGCAGCTGCTTGACGATTCACCGCACCTCCTCTCGTACCTCGTCGAGATAGGCGCGTAGAGCACTACTCGTGCTCACCCCAGCACGGTTTGCCTCGTCCGCGGCTGCGCGTTCCAAGAGCTCGTACGCGCTGCGCCAGTACATCGACGCGGTAGGACTGCGCTCGTAGAGCTTCCTTCGATCCCAAACTGCAACGGATATTGCAACGAGAAGGCCATCGTGGGCGAATCGCGAAAGCTCTGCGGCGACCTTGTTCTCTGGAATCCCGAGCTGCGACGCCACCTGCCTGGCCCAGAAGGGAGGCTCACCTTCGGCGATAAAGGCCGCGATCTCCGCCCGGAACTGGGCGCCGAGCAGCGACTTCGAGAGTGCGCGTACACGTTCCCTTATCCGTCCGGTGTTTATGGCAGCATCCAAAATAGGATCTCCAGTAGCCGAAAATCGGGGATAGCGTACTAGAAGCTGGGTTCTGCTGCTCGGAATCTGGTTCCCAGCTGCCCGATTGCAGCTTTCGACGCCCAGAATCTAGGTGCTGCTACCTTGAAGGGGTGACCATCCAGGTGACCACATGAGGGTTGTGACCGTCCGTGACTTTCGCGACCATGCGACGGAGATGTTTCGTTCCGAGGACGTGATCCTGGTGACCCGTGAAGGCACGCCAGCTGGCTTTTTCCTGCCCTGGAACACACCAGAGCTCCCGGTTGAGGTCCGCCGCGATGTCTTCCTGCGCCTATCCGAGCAGGTTGGGGCGCAGCTAGAGGCGCAGGGTGTGAGCGAGTCGGAGGTCTTGGACGATTTCGCCGCCAGCCGTCGTAGTAGCTGACGCGAACGTCGTACTCTCGGCATTGATCGGTGGCAGAGCCCGCCTCGTCATCGCCTCTCCTCGCGGACCCGCGTGCGTCTCCGCGGAGGCTGTCGCTAGGGAGATATACCGTCACATCCCAAGACTCGCTACCAAGCGAAAGCTCGACCCGTCGCTGCTCTACGCGGCGCTGCTAGCAATGCCCATCGACTGGCAGCCCCCCTATGTCTACGAGCCGCGGCGCGACGAGGCGCTGGCGCGTATCGGATCACGCGACCCCGACGACTGGCCGACCCTGGCGCTTGCGCTTGCGCTCGAGGTGCCGGTCTGGTCGCAGGACAAGGACTTCTCGATCGCGAGCGTGCACGTCGTGACAACAGGCAATCTTCTCGACGCGCTCGACCTCTAAACACGAATCTCAATCCCCGAGAGGCAACAAACGCGGAAGCGACCCCCGTCGCTCCCGCCATATGACCTATGTACGAACCCCGGCCCCGAAAATCGGGGTCGGGGTTCGTTTTCAGGCCGTCCGTTCTTATGCTTGCCGGTCCTGGCCTGTCTCTGGTCGTTCGGAGCGGCTTCCCTGGCGGCGCGTAGCTCTTGTATGAGCAGCGTCTCAAACAGGGGCGTCAGCTGCGCTTGGATGTTGTCGGGGTCTGAGACGATGAGCGCCAGGAATACGGCTTGGTTGACGAGCCGGCGGGCACTCTGCGGGAGAGCCTATAGATGACTTTGTCGTCCG
>JASLDD010000049.1 GCA_030151725.1 Solirubrobacteraceae bacterium | reverse complement strand
CCAGAAGAACGGGCCGGCCGCGGCGCTCGCCGAGACCGGTCCGTCGTAGGACATGAACAGAAATGCGATCAGCGGCGCACAGACGGCAGCCAGGTAGGCCTGCAGCTCGAGGTCCTTGATATCTCGAAGGCGCCTGAACGCGAGCACGATCAGCCTGATCAAGAAGCCGTACCAGACGAGCAGGCCGGGAAGACCCAGTTCCTTGACCAGGAAGTTGGGCTGGGTCTCGGCGGTGACGTTGTGGCCTTCGAGCAGTTCCGTTGCCTTGCCACCAAAGCCCGACACCGCGCCGGCCGTGGCCAGGCCGAAGCCAAAGGGGGCGTTGGCGATCTCGTGCGGGATCGTCTTGACGTCGTTTTCCTTGTAGCTGGTCGCCGTCGTTGCAGCGCTCCCCGGCGCGAGGCTCGCGTAGCGCGAGAACACGCCTTCGCCGACAGCCGACACGAACACGGCGAGCACAGGCACAGCCAACGCCATGATCGCCAGCGCCGCCACAAGCGGTCGCCCCAGGCGACGACCCCCCGCGACCGACAGGAAGGCAAAGGCAAGGCCCGAGAGGAGCGTGCCTCCGAGCTGCAATCGTCCCAGCGAGGTCACAGCCGCGAGGATCGCGCCGAAGCACAACAGCATGGCCAGCCATCGCCGTTTGCGCAGGACCGCGAGCAAGGCAAGCGTGGCGGGCAGCGCGATCACCGCCACACCGCCGCTGAAGCCGCTGTCGGAGCCGAGTCCCAGCGGGCGCACGTGTGCTTCTCCTTCGCTTATGTACTTACGCGCGTCGCGGCCGAACACCCGCTGTTCATAGCCCGGGCCCCAGCTCGCGAGCTGCCCGGGACTGAGCTGCGTCTGGACCGTCGAGACCGCCGCGTTGGCCAGCGCGATCACACCCAGCAGCAGGAACCCCTTGCGGAAGCGCTCCTTGGAGCGCATCACCAGAAATCCGAAGAAGAAGAACGGAACCCACTCCAACTGCTGACGGTAGCCGGCGATGATCTTCAGCGCGCCGCTGGTCTTGGGGTTGAACGCCTCGATCAGGACGATCAGCATGAAGGCGAAGACCCAGCCGAACAGCGGTGGCAGGCTGACGGGTCGACGCGCCGCGATCACGCGCGCGAGCAAACCGATGCAGACGGCCAGCACGATCACGTCCTGCAGGGCCGAGGAGACGATCCCCCCTGAGCTGATCAGCTTGACCGGGCCGTTGAGACAACCGAGGAAGACGACGACGAAGCCCACGCTCCACTCCAGACGCGTGTTGGCCACGAGAGCCACCACCACCAGCGACCCGAGGATCACTCCCACGGTCAACGTGAAGTTCGGCTTGGGCACGGCCACAGCCACAGCCAGCGCCAGCAGGAGCGACACCAGCCCAGCTCCGCCGATCAGGGCCGCGTCCTGCACACGCCGGCTCAGGACAGCCGAATGTGACCCCCCGATCGGGCTCGACAGACGCGGGTGTGGCGTTCTCATCGGCCCGTGAGCCTGGCGGGCCAGCCCCGCCCGTTGCTCCCCCCGACCCCATAGCGCTTCATGTCTGCGCGCCCCACGCCATTTGCCACCACCCCTAGCACCGGCGCTGTGGGCGTCTGGGCGAGCAGCTGCTGAAGGCGGCGGGCCGAGGACTCGCGCGTGTAGCCGGCGCGGGCGACCAGCACGATCGCGTCGACCGCCGCGAGCAGCGGCATCGCGTCGCTGACTTCAAGCGGGGGTGGGCAGTCGATCAGGACGCTGTCGAAGTCCTCGACCGCGCCGCGCAGCAGATCGGCCATCGGCTCTCCGGCCAGCAGCAGCGGTGGGTTCGCTGCCGCGGTCGAGCCGAGCAGGACCGACACGCTCCCCAGCCGACGCTGCTCGAGCGCCGTCGCCACGCCGCCGCCGCCGCCCGTGCCGGGGCTTGCGGCAACCGACTCCGGCTGCATCGAGGGCACCGTCTGCATCGCCTCTTCCAGTGTCGCAACGCCTGTCAGGACCTCAACCAACCCCTGCGTGCCGGCTATACCCAGGAGCTTGCCCTGCACGGGCCGGCGGAAGTCCGCCTCCAGCACGGCCGTGCGCTCTCCGGCTTCGCGCTGCAGGAGAGCCAGGTCGGCGATCACAGTCGAGCGCCCATCGCCGGGATCGGCGCTCAGAAAAAGGATCGAGCGCGGCACCGAATGGCTCTCGACGCCAAAGCTCGTCCCCAGCTGCAAGGTCGTGTGAAAGCGCCGCAAGGGCTCCAGCAGCAGCTTGGAGGGACGTCTTTCACCATCGCGCTCCACAATTGGGCTGCGCACCTTTGGCAGAGCGGTCAGCACCTGCGTTTGCAGAACCAGTTCGATGTCCGCAAGCGAGCGCAGCCGGCGGTTGAAGCGGCTCAGTGCAAACGCAGCAATCGCTGCAAGCACAAGGCCCACCACGAAACCGAAGATCGCATTTTTTTTCGGCTGCGGGGACAACAGGATCGACGACTTCGGTTTGGCCGGCTTGACCTGCTCAACCGTTTTGAGTGCAAGATTGGCTTCGAGCTGGTTGATTTTGCTGTTGAGGTTTGCCGCCTGCAGCACGCTGGTCGTACTGATGGTGGATCCTTTGGATTTGCCTTTTGAGGCGGGTGTAACTCTCGGCGTTTCAAGGCGGCGCATCTGACGACGCGCGATCGAGATCGCCTGGTTGATGCCCCGTTGATAGTTGGCGTGTTGACGCCTGATGTAGAGCTGAGCGACTGTGTTGACCAGCAGAGCTGCGCTCTTGGGGTTATGCGCTTCAGCTGTGATCGCGACGAACTCACTCTTTTCCGTCGCCTTCGCGCGAACTTTGCCTGTGCTCGCCAATCGCGAGATGCGGGTGTGCTGCTTTTTCAGGTCTTTGTGCGCCAGTTCCACCACGATCGAGTTGATCAGCGCGGCCTGGGTTCCCGCATTTGCGACTGTGCTACGGCCGCTGCCCTTTTCGCTGATTTGTTCTTCTGCGCCGGCTGCCAGGTACAGCTGAGTGCTCGCCTGAAACAGCGATTGCTGGCGCTTGTAATAGAAGTAGGTGCCAGCCGCCACGAGCACCGCCACGAGCAGAATCAACCACTTCCGTCGCCAGATGGGCGCAAAGATTGCGGTGGCGTCGGTCGTCTCGTTCATCGGGGTAGGATCCGTCCTGGCTGGCGGCAGCCATCTTATGGACCAACGTAATTCGTCGCTAAAGAGTAGCGGGCGCAAACAGCGCCGAACAGGCCTGCACGCAAGGATGCCGCGGTGCTCCTGAGCATCTTCTCACGTCCGCTCATGCAATGAGCGGACGCCCCGCGCGGCGCCTGCTGGTGGTCAGTCACCCGGCGGTCGTTACTGTCAACCAGGAGGTCTACCGCGAGCTGGCCCGCAGAGGCTGGGAGATCACGATCGTGCTGCCCGAGCGCTGGCGCCACGAGTACTCCGAGGATGCCGTCAGACCCCACCCCCTCGTGGGCCTCGAGGGGGCGTTGCGACCCACGCCGGTTTTCCTCGCTGGAAGCCCGCAGCGTCACATCTACCTGACGCGCTGCCGTCGCATGTGCGAGCGCGCCCGTCCGGATGTCGCCTTTCTGGAGACCGAGCCGTTCTCGTTCCCGGCCACGCAATGGAGCATCCCCCTGCGCCGTATGGGCGTGCCCTTCGGAGTCCAATGCGCGGAGAACATCGACAGGCAGCTGCCGCTGCCCGTGCGCCTCATGCGCACACGCGTGCTCCGCGACGCCGCATTCGTGGCCGCCCGCTCGGACAGCGCCGTACGCCTGGCGCGCGCTTGGGGTGCCCGGGGCGAGGTCGAGCTCGCTCCCCACGCAGTGCCGAACTGGGCCGAGGTGCCGTCGCCGGGCGAGCACCCGTTCACCGTCGGCTACGCGGGACGCCTGGTGGCGAGCAAGGGCCTCGACGACCTGCTGGCGGCCGTTCGCGAGCTCGAAGCGCCCGTGGAGCTGATTCTGATCGGGGAAGGCGAGATGCGGGCCCAGCTGGAGGGCCAGCCGATCCCCGGCTCGACGGTGCGCGTGGTGGACAACCTCAGCCACGAGCAGATGGCAAGCGGCTTCTCGCAAATGGACGTGCTCGTGCTGCCGTCGCTCACAACGCCCACGTGGAAGGAGCAGTTCGGACGGGTGATCGTCGAGGCGCTGTGGTGCGGAGTGCCGGTCCTCGGCTCAGACTCGGGCGAGATCCCCTGGCTGATCGAGCTCACACAGGGAGGTCTCGTGTTCGCCGAGGGTGACTCCCACGCGCTGGCCGAGCAGCTGCGCGGGCTCCGCGCCGATCCCGAGTTGCGTCAGCGCCTAGCGGTCAGAGGACGCGCAGCCGTGGAGCGGCTGTTCTCCGTCCCCGCCGCTACCGACCCGCTCGAGCGCATGCTCGCGCGGGCAGCCGACGCGCGTGCTGCCTGAGTCGCGCTCAGCCGTCTCGACCGGGCGCCGCAAGACGGGCGTAGAGCTCGTCGTGCATTGCGACCATGCGCTCCCAGCGAAAGCCGAGCGCCGACTCGCGGGCGGCGGCTCCGAGGCGCTCCCTGAGTGCGGGATCGCCCGCGAGCTCGCCCAGGCGCTGCGCGATCTCATTCGAGTCTCCCCCGATCAGAAAGCCGCTGTGCCCGTCGCGGAGCAGCTCACGGACGCCGTTGACGGGCGTTGCCAGAATTGGCAGCCCGCTGGCAGCCGCCTCGAAGGTCACCAGTGAGAAAGTCTCATAGGTAGAGGGCAGAATGAAGGCGTCGGCGGCCGCATAGACGCTTTGGATGTCCTCGACGATGCCGAGCCAGTGCACCCGCTCGGCGACCCCGAGGGAGTCGCACAGCTCCCTATAGCGCTCCGGATGGCCGCGCCCGGCCACGAGCAGCTCCCACTCGGGCGCTTCGCCGAGCGCGACGATCGCCCTCCGCAGCCCCTTGTGCTCCCAGTCCCCACCCACGAACGCCAGCACGAGATGTCCTGGAGCCAGGTTCAGTCCAGCGCGCAGGGCATCGCCCTGCGCCTGGCGTGCCCCCGGCGCGAAGCTGTCCGTGTCGACGCCGTTGTGGATCGTCACCACGTTGTTGGCCACGCGGGGGAAGTGCTCTCGCATCTCTCCAGCCACGCCGTCCGAGACACACACGAACGTGGCCCGTGAGTTTGCGCGCACGCACGCGCGTTCGGTCAGCCGCTTGACGACGCCGACAGCCTTGCCATACCAGCGAAAGAATCGCGTCGGGCGGCCTGGCATCGCGGTGTAGGCCTGGTGACAGCAGTGGACGGCGACGGCGTCCACACGGTTGACGACAATCGCGCCCGTCTCCTGCACGATGCCGCGGCGATGTCTGGCGAGCGTCAGCGATCCCGCCAGCGCAAACCACGGATAGGCGATCAGGAACGGTCTCGATGGTCCCCGCACGCGGTGAAACTGGATCCCCGGATCAGCCGGCAGCTCACACGTGCGAGCTATCACGCTGACCTCGTGGCCAAGACCCCTCAGTCCGGTCACCAGCTCGGCAAGCTGGCGCTCCATGCCCCCAACCGAGCCGACGTCATGGGCGACGATCGTCACATCACACTGCGAGCCCCGCATCTTCTCAGTCATCGCGACTGCCGCGACTGTCGATCAGCATCTGCAGCTCGGCGAAGAAGCGCTTGCGCATCGCCTCCTCGGTGAACTCGCTCATGTAGCGCTCACGGCCCGCCGCTCCGATTTCCTCACGCAGCTGTGCCGAGCGCAACAGCTCCTCGATCGGCTCCACCAGATCCGCCGGCTCGCCCGAGCGCGCGAAGAGCCCTGTGCGACGGTCCTCGATGAACTCGGCGGGGCCGCCCGACTCGACCGCCACAACCGGCACTCCCCTTGCCATACCCTCGAGCAGGACGATTCCGAACGGCTCCGGGTCGGACGCGTTCACCAGGATGTCCATCTGTTCGATGTAGGGGCCCGCGTCCTCGACCTGGCCGGTCATGCTGACGGCATCCTCGAGTCCCAGGCGGCTGACCAGCGCCGGCAGCGACGCTGCGTACTCCTCGGAGAGGTTGTAGGCGTCCCCGCCGACCAGCACCAGGTGGAACTCCTGACCGCGCTCGCGCAGCAGCGCCTGCGCCTGCAGCAGGCGCTGCTGGCCCTTCCACGGCTCGAGGCGCCCCACCAGCCCCACCACCGGCACACCGGTAGGCAGCCTCAGGGGGGCAGGCACGTTTGGATCGGGGATCGGGATCTGTGTGGCAGCGGCGACGATGAACGTCCGGCGCGACGGCCTCATTCGTTTCTGGGCCTCGGCGCCCGCACGCGAGTAGCAACCGACGGCCGCCGCCGGCAAGCGCGTGGCGAGCGAGTCGAGCCACTCCCCGGTTGGGATCGAGTGCTGCCACCAGACCACACGGTCACGCATCCCGGCCAGCAGCGCCGCCGGGGCCCCGTAGAGCTGGGTCTTGGCCGACCAGTTGAGTATCACCTCAGGCCGGCGCGAGCGCATCATGCGGGCGAGCCGGACGACCGTGGCCGCCCAGCGGTGCGCCTGATGCAGCCTGCCCGCGGGGATCACCTCGACGCGCAGCCCGGCCGCGCGCAGCTCCTGCGGCCACGGACCCGGCTCGAAGAAGACCAGCTCGAACTCGTGCCCGCTTGCCGGCACTCCATCGAGGATGCTTTGCAGCATCGCCTCGGCCCCACCGAGACGCTCGCCCCACGGCATCGTTACAAGAACGCGCAAGCGACCACCTAGATGGTTGATTCCACGGGGGTGTGCCGTTTTCTGGGGGTGCGGAGGGCCAAGTCGGCCAAGGACGCAGGGCGAAGCCCTTGCTGGTGGCAAGGGCGAGCCCGAGGACACCGGCCAACGCCGGTCATACGTGCCAGCCAGCGGTGCAGCCCCGTGGAATCAACCATCTAGGATTCGACCGGCATACGTCGCCGGCTGGCTGTCACCGCAGTGGTGCGACAGGCGCTCATTTTTAGAGATTATCCCAAACCGTCAGGCTGGCCAGAGGGCATGAGCAGGCGCTGTTCGCAAAGATCATCCGGGCATGAGCATTAACGTCACACGCCGCCTGCGGGGCAAATGGCAGCAAAAGCGGCGGCGAGCCACACCCACCGACGGAGGACTCGACAAGCCACCGCCGCCTCCCCCCTGCCCCCCGGGCGCGCGGACAGGAGCACCGGACTTCATCGGCGTCGGAGTCCAGCGTTGTGGCACCACCCGCTGGTTTGACCTGATCGGCTCGCATCCCGAGGTCACACGTCCGGTGGAAGCCAAGGAGCTTCACTTCTTCGACCGCTTCTACGAGGGTCCCTACACCGACGCCGACACCGCCGAGTACCACCGCTACTTCCCACGCGCGGGCGAAGAGAAGGTCGGAGAGTGGACGCCCCTGTATCTGAGCGCGCCGTGGATCCCGCGTCTGCTCGCCACGGCCGCCCCATCGGCCCGGCTGCTCGTGCTCCTGCGCGATCCGCTCGAGCGCTACCGCTCGGGCCTCGAGCTCGATGCCGGGGTTGCCGCCCGACGTGAAGCTCCACTGAGCCGCTATGCGCCGCTGGAGGCCTTCGTGCGCGGTCTCTACCACGCACAGCTGGCGAACCTGATGCGCCACTTCGACCGCTCGGCAGTGCTGATACTGCAATACGAGCGCTGCACGCGCGAGCCCGAGTCCCAGCTGCGCAGGACGTTCGAGTTCCTCGGCTTCACAGACACCGACTTCGTGCCCGATCTCGGGGCTCACCCCAAGCACCAGCCGGACAAGCCCACCCTCGACGCCGCCACCCGCGAGGCCTACGTGAGCGCCTACAGCGACGACGTCGTGCGGCTGGCAGCCGAGTTCCCCGAGATCGACCTCGCGCTGTGGCCCAACTTCAAACACCTGGCACCGAGCTGAAGCGGTGCAGGCCCGTGCCATCAACCATCTAGGATCCTCGCACATGGCCTGCCGGTGCAATCGCAGACGGGACGCCTGGTGAGCATCGAGCGGGGGATCGTGCTCGGCGTGCCACGTTCGGGCACGACCTTCCTGATGGGCTTTCTCGATGCGCTCCCACAGGCAGAGTGTGTGACCGGCAACCTGCTGCCCGTCGGGATCTCGCATCTCGCGGCACAGAGGCTGGATGCAGGTACGCAGGAGCTTCTCGAGCGCAGCTTCAGGTGCGCGCTACGCGACTACCTTGCATCGGGTGCCTATCTGTCCCGTGCGGCCGCGCTGCGCAAGTGGTGGATTGCCGAGCGCAGCCCAACCACGCTTTATCCGCGCCTGCGGGGCGTGCGCGCGGAGCGGACTCTCATCTACAAGGAGCCGTTTCTCGCATTCGCGCCCGAGCTGGCCTACCGGGCTCTGCCTCAGGCCCGCATCGTCTACATCCATCGCGATGGACGCGATGTGGCCGATTCCCTGGTTCGCAGCTACAAGATCCTCGACGACACAGATCTCGCCGACCTCGAGGCCAATGAGGTGATGGCAGGCAGGCTCGTGGGCGAGCGCTACGTCCCCTGGTGGGTTCGAGAGGACGAGGAGGAGCATTTCCTGCGAAGTGCGCCCTACGTGCGTGCCGTGTGGATGTGGCGTGAGATGGCCAGACGCTGCAGGGAGTTCTTCGAGTCCGAGGAGGTGCGGGCCTCCGGACGAGTGCTGCAGGTGCGATACGAGAGCTTTGTGGCCGACCCCGTGCGGGGGGGACAGGCGATCGCCGAGCATCTCGGATTGCACTTGACATCAAGGGCACGCCGACGTCTGCAAAGCGCTCACGCCCGATCGGTGGGAATCCACACTCGCCGTCCACAGGCCGACCTGGCGGCCGCACAGGAGATAGCCGCGAGTGAGCTGAGCGCGCTCGCCTACCCGCTCGGGCCGACGCCCGGCCCTGTCACAGTCTCGCACTGACAACTGTGCACCGATAGGCTCGTCTGATGTCAGGATCACTCCACATCGCATGGCTCGGCGCAGGGCCCACCGCCCGCGAAACGGGCGGCGTTCCGGGGGTTGCGAGCGAGCTCCTCTGCGGCCTGGCCAAACGGGGACACCGGATCGACTGCTTCCTGCCGGGCAAGGGTTACACAATGCCCGAGCGCCTGGCCGCAGAGGAGAACCTCACCTTCGTCTGGGGCACGAGCTCGTGGCGCTGGAGCAGCTGGTACAGCCGCACGCGCATAGGCGCCTTCGTTACGAGCCAGCTCTCTCGGGCGCTCTCCTCGCTGCGACTGCGGCGCGAGGTCGCACACCGCCATGTCCAGGATCCCTACGACGTCATCTACCAATTCTCAAACATCGAGACGCTCTCGATGCCGACGAGCCTGCGCAACGAGGTTCCGCTCGTGATCCATCCCGAGACTCACATAGCCGGTGAGCTGAGGTACCTGATCGTCGAGCGTCGCCTGGGTCTTCGCTGCCAGCCTGCCCACACGCTTGCGATTGCCGCTCTGACGATGTCCATGCGCGCGCTCGTGCAGCGTGTGAGGGTCCGGCGCGCGGCCCTGCTCGTGTGCATCAGCAGCGTGTTCCGCGACCATCTGATCCACGACTACGGCTATCCGCTCGAGCAGACCGTGGTCGTGCCCAACCCCGTTCGGCTCGAGCGCTTCGTCAACGTCGACACCGAGCGTCCCCTCGCACAGCCACCGCTCGTCCTCGTTTTGGGGCGGATCGCAGTGCGCAAGGGCGTCGACGACGTGCTGGCGGTGGCGAGCCTTTTGCACCGACGGGGTGTCGAGGCGCAGATCCGCTTCGTCGGAGGGCCGAGTCTGTGGTCGGACTACACCAAGCTGCTCGACGTGCTGCCCAGCGAGAACGCCGAATTCGCCGGGCGCATCTCCCCACCCGAGATTCCTGCGGAGCTCGCTCGCGCCGATGTGCTGCTGCAGGCGAGCAAGTACGAGCCGTTCGGCCTGACCGTCGCCGAGGCGCTCGCCGCCGGCGTACCGGTCGTGGCCACAGACGAGGTTGGCGCAATCGAGGGCGTTGCCCCAAAAGCCGTTACGAGCGTGCACCCGAGCGATGTCGAAGGCATGGCCAACGCGATTGCGGACATGCTCACACGCCTGCGCGAGGAGCCTGCGCCCGTCCGCTCGCTGGCACGTGCCGAGGCTGAGCGGCTGTTCGCTCCCGAGATCGTATGCGAGCAGATCTCAGCTGCCCTGGAGCAGCTCGTGCGCGAGCGTGCCTTCAGGGGCGGGAACTGAGCGCTGTCGACTCTTTAGAGCCCGCGTCGCCCGAGGACATGCGGGATCGTGCGCAGCAGGATCTTGATGTCGCTCCACAGCGACCAGTTGGCCACGTACAGGTAGTCGATCGCGACCATCTCCCGTAGGGGCACGCGCGAGGGCCCGAGGATCTGCCACGGGCCGGTCATACCGGGCATCAGCTCGAGACGACGACGGTGCCAGCCCGCCACCCGAATGTCCTCGTCCACGACCAGTGGCCGCGGCCCCACAAGGCTCATCTCGCCACGGACGATGTTCCACAGCTGTGGCAACTCATCTAGAGCACTGCGACGCAGCAGCCGCCCCACCCGCGTCACACGGGGATCGTCGGCGATCTTGAACAGCCCCTCCTGCGCTTCATTGCGGTCGCGCAGAGACTCCTTCATGGCCTCAGCGTCGGGGACCATAGTGCGAAACTTCAGCATGTGGAAGCGGTGTCCGTGACGCCCCACCCGCAGCTGACGGAAGAACACGGGCCCGCGGCTGTCGAGCTTGATGGCGATCGCGATCACGATGAGCGCCGGTGAGATCGCCAGCAGTCCAAGTGACGCCCCGACCAGGTCGAAAGCGCGTTTGAAGGCCGCTGAGGAGCGCGTCAGGTCAAAGCGCCTGACGCCCATCACCGTGACGCCGTGCAGATCGTCGAACTCGACCGAGGAACCCACCACCTCGAGCAGGCGCGGCAGCACGCTGACCCTGACGCCAACCGCCTTCAGAGTGCGCACAAGGTTCAGCATCTCGCCCGCGTCCGCGCTGCGCGGCGCGATGATCGCGCGGTGAACGTCCAGCGTCTGCGCCAGATCCCTAACCTCCGCCAGACGGGGCTCTGAGAAGCTGTCGCTCGACCAAGGCGCGACCTTGTCGAGGTCCAGGTGCGCGACGACTTTGGCCTTGACGCCGCTGTGCCCCGTCAGCTTCGCGCGGATCGTCTCCGCCGACATCTCATCGCCGATGAACAGACACCGCTCGGTCGGCGCGATTCGCAGCGAGAAGGCGCGCGAGGCCGAGCGTGCGAGCAACAAGAACACGGCGAGCGCCAGCCACAAGACCATCGCCTCGTGTCGATCGAGCTGGCCGTGAACTATCAACCCCCCGGTGAGCCACGCCACGAACGCGCACAGCGTTGCCAGCTGCAAAAGCTTTGGCGCCTCATCGAGCGTAGTCTTGCGCAACAGCGTCTCGTCGCGATCGTAGAGACCCGACAGCTTCGCGCAGACGACCAGGATCGGCACACCGACGATCCCCGCCCACGTCAGCTGCACTGAACGTCGTGCCACGATCACCGTGAGCACGAACGCGCCGACGATCGCCACCACGTCTGCGACTACGAGCATCCGGCGGAAGAGCGCATCCCTGCGTATCGAGGCGGCCGGCCCCCGTACCTCCGAGATGCCCGCAGCCCACGCCCGGCGCCGTCCGCCCCGACCCCATAGCCCCCGAGAACTCGCCAGTGGTGGAACCCAGGTCGCGCCTTTTTCCGGTCCCCCACCTGCCTCGACACTCACAATGACTCCAGCCTCCTTGCTCGCAACGTGGGTCCCGATGGTGACCCTCCCAACCCCAACAATTGTCGAGATTTTGTGACCCCTCTAACGTTCGCCATCATAAACATCAGCCGAACCTAAAGCAAGGTCTGGCGCCAAGTTTTTCGAGGTATCGGGATCCGCCGTTCCACAGAGAGATTCACTGCTCTATGGTTTGCCTCTGAACCGAGGGGACCGGAGGGCCGCTGAGGGGGGGCCGGCGATGCTGATCGGCCAGCGACGATCATGCACATCGATCCGTACATAGTCCTGGGGAGCGCCGTGGTCGGATTCCTGGTGGGGATGACCGGTGCCGGCGGAGGCGCGCTGATGACGCCCATGCTGATCCTGCTGTTCGGCGTCAAACCCTCCTCGGCGATCTCCAGCGACCTGGTGGCCGCCGTGCTGATGCGACCTGTCGGTGCCGGCGTGCACCTGCGCCGAGGGACCGTCAACAAGCGCCTGGTCGGCT
>JASLDD010000292.1 GCA_030151725.1 Solirubrobacteraceae bacterium | reverse complement strand
GGCCGGGATCAGAAAGCAGGCTCACCCGGTGCGGTTCGCCTCCGCCAAGCCGGGGAAAGCTAGGAGGCTGGTCTTCCACAACCCCGCCGGCGAGGCGAGCGGAAGATGAGATCAGAGCGCCGGCTACGCTCGTAGAAGCCATTCACACGCGATTGCGGACGTGGGTTCGATTCCCACCGTCTCCACTGGCAACTGTCTGCGGCCAGCTTACGGGCTGCTGACGCCGTGCTGGGTGGTTAGGCACATGTCGATCGCGAGTTCCGTCGCAGTCGATGGCTACGGTCGTGGTCATGCCGAAGAAGTACAAGGACGTGAGGAGAGCGCTCATCGATGCGGGGTGGCGCGTCGTGCGTCAAGCGGGCTCCCACGAGGTATGGGCGCATACCGACCGCGAGGCGCGTATCGTCGTTGCTGGCAAGGACCGGGACACGGTGCCTGTCGGCACCCTGGGTAGCATTAGATGAGCGAGCGGTTTGGAGCATCTGCGATGAGCGACTACGTGGTGATCTACGAGCAGGCCGAAGATGGAGCTTGGGGTGCGTATCTCCCTGACCTACCTGGCGCGGTGGCGCTCGGTGCGACGCGCTCAGAGGTCGAGGAGCGCATTGAGGAGGCGCTGGCCGCATACGCGGATGATCTGCGTGAGAGAGGCGGGTCGTTGCCAGTGCCGCACCACGCGGCCGGAACCGTCGCTGCCTGATCTGGCGTTTGCTTCACGGCAGCTACGCCAAAGACAGACACGGAGCGCGGAAGACCACGGGGTTTGCGCAACGTATGGTCCTCTCCACTTTTCTGACGTTGCGCAAACGGTCGGGCGCGAGTACCGTCGCAGTCCGACCGTAGGCTCTGGCGTGTGCCTCGGATCGCCAATCTCGACGGGCTGGTCGTCAAGCTTTACTTCAACGATCACCCGCCCCCACATGTCCATGTATATGCCGGACGTGTCGGTCAGCCCGGCGTACAGATGGCGCGTATCTCGATCGATACCGGCGAGCTCATCGACGGCCGACTCGCTTCAGCGAAGGTTGCCACCCTCCGCAACTGGTGCGCGACACCGCGATGCACTGCGCTCTGACTGGCAGCGCGCTCAGCGCAATCTCCACCCAACCGGGCGCTACGATCAATAGCTATGGAGCCTCCTATTGCCCCCGAGATGGTCGCGGCGATCGCACGGCACGAGCATACGGTCCGCATCGTGTTCGCCGACGGCGAGGTGCGTGACGTGGACATCACGCCGCTGCTCGATACTCCAGCCTTCTCGCCGCTGCGCGACCCGGCTTTGTTCGAACAGGTCAAGATCGATGAGCAGACCGGCACAATCGTTTGGCCAGGGGATGTGGACCTGGATCCAGACGTGATTTACGCGGCGCTCGATCTCGGGCCGGACAAGGCGCGCATCTCCATCCTCGCTCCAAGCGTCGTCGCCTGAAGTGCGCAAGGCGCTGAACAGGGCCGGCGGCGCGTTGCTACGTGGCGTCTAGCGCGGCCGCGCCGAGTGTCACGGGGTTTGCGCAACGTACGGTCCTCTCTCCACCATCTTGACGAAGGTCGAACCGGCCCAGTTCCCCAGACGGGGCTGGGCCTTCGGCATTTTCGGACGGGGATGATCGTGTCTATCGGCTGATCGAGGTACTGGCTGCTCGGCCATGACGTGACTGCTCGCGCCAGTCCCCCACGAATGTAGGGTTGAGGGTTGGCGTCCTGGCGCGCCTCGCTGGCGCACCTCACGCAGGGCGAATCGGGTTTGGACGAGCGCCGGAGTGGGGTGACTGCTGGCTGGATCATCCACGGCTGCGGGAGCCAAGGGTCAGCGGCGCGTGTCTGCCGGAGCACGAGCCCTGGGCAGAACGTGCCACCTCGAGCACGTTTGGGGATGCCGTCGGGGAGCTACAGCGATCGGTCAAGATTGCCGCCAGCGCCGCGATCAGCCTGATGCCGACGATCGTGAGCTGGCTAAGCTGCTTCGGATATCTGGCGAAGGGATTCGGTGCGTGGGCGTGCTGCGATGCGGGGTTTTGATCGGATTGCTTTCTGGGATCTTCGGGACCGCGATATTCGCTGTTATGAGTTACTCGGCCGGCGGCAAGATGCACGACGGACAGTGCGCCGAGGCGTCGCCGTCCACTACCCAGCACGGTCCGCGTGGGGCGAAGTGCATCGCGCAGGAACTTCTCGCTGAGCTGCCGCTGCCGCTAGGAGCGGTCAAGGTCGGCGTCGTGCGCCGGCTCGAGCCTCAGAAGAACCGCTGGCCTCAAGATGGACCGTGCAGGCCGGTCGTGGAGATACATGGCTACTGGCATGTGCCAGGCGTCGCAAGCGAGGTGATCAAATGGATTCAGGCTCACCTACCGGCTGGCGTCATCCCTCACACGGGTGGAAGTGGCGAAGGGGATGGAGAATGGTCAGGCCAGCTGTCCGTAGCGGTCAAGGAATCGAACGTCGTCCAAAGGGAGCTTTTGAACTTCGCCGCAATCGAAGCGCCCGCCAAAGGCGGTGCCGAGCTGCGCGGCGACGCGGTCGTCGCCCCTGTGGCCGCCAGGTGCCGCGAATACAACTATTAGTAGAGTCGCGCTGGGGGGGCTGCCAAGTGCGTGATGCCGTCCGCCGCAGGACTCAAGGCCGCCTGGATCACGCTATTCCGAGTAGGGCCAAGGGAAAGGGCGAGAGTCGAGCCACAGCGCAGCTCATGCGACGGGATCGCTTCGTTACTCGCAAGTCTCCGTCAAGCTGCGGATGGATGAGACCTTAGGCGGCTGCTGCCTCTTGGCACTGCACGCTACCCCGCCGCCAGCCAAAAGGCCAGAAAGGGCTGGCAAAGCCATGTTTCGACCTGCCGCCGCCCCCGTCCATAAGGCAACTGTCTGCAGTGTTCTTCTCCGTTGCAAGGCGGTCAGGTACTCGCCTTTCGGCGAACCGCTGTCGGGCTGCCTGCCGGGATACTCCTAGAGCTAGCGCTATGTGGTTCCAGGACCGGCCACGTTCCCGAGCGAGGACAACCGCCTCGCACAGGCGGGCATCGTCGGCTCGCACCGCCTCAGCAGCGGTGGCGATCTCGCGGAGGTCATCGGTGCCCTCGACTTGGGCGGTGTCCGGGTCCAGGGAGGCGGCGAGCTGCTCGAAACGGGCCGCGGGTGCGCGCACAACCACGAGGTATGCGCAACGTATGCCGTCTCCACTTTGTACCCGCCTCTATAGCCGGTACGGCCCAGCACCGATGTCGGCGGTCAGTCGGGTAGGAGCGTGAGGTGTGAGCAGTGCCGCGGTCGTACGACTGAGTAGTGTCGTCGATCGAGCGTTGCGACTTGCGTCTCGCCGAGGCGTTCGCAGATGGCGATGACCGAGGCGTCCACGAACCCGAGGTCGAGGTATTCGGTCTCGAGTTCGGCGGCGCGCTCGATGTCGTTCTCGGTGGGGTGCATCACGCGGTAGGCGCCTCGGACAATGTCGGCGACGAAGCTGCTCCATGCGTCTGGTCCGGCGAGCTTGGTGAGCCAGTAGTCGACCTCGACGAGAACGGGGCTGGGGATCAGAAGGTCGACGGCGCTGTCGATCAGCGCGGCGCAGGGCTCGTGATCGTCGTCGGCCTTGTTGAGAGCAGCGACGATTGGCCCGGTATCGAGAACCAGGCTCACGCTGAGCGGAACGGGCGAGCTGCAGGGTTGTCTCGTGCCGCTGCGTCAGCGATGCTCTGCTCGGAGCTGAAAGTGCCAAGACGCGGACGGCGATCCTGCCTCAGCTCGTCGGCGCGACGTGCCACGACCTCGCCGAGCATGCGCCCGAGGGACAGTCCTCGGCTGCGAGCCTCATGTTGCAGTAGCGCGAGATCCTCGTCTCGGGCCACGATAGTCGTTCTGCGCTCGGCCATAGAACTATAATAATCAGATGCTGCATCA
Source organism: Solirubrobacteraceae bacterium (assembly GCA_030151725.1). GTDB lineage: Bacteria > Actinomycetota > Thermoleophilia > Solirubrobacterales > Solirubrobacteraceae > Palsa-744. Next base: position 6,999 of record JASLDD010000292.1, on the reverse strand, counting down.
GATTCAAACGATCTCGGCGCCGAACGGAACGCAGCCAGTGTGGTCGTTCATCCAGACCCTGCCGGAAGGCACCACCGCCAAAGTATCGATCGCGTTCGGGCCAGGTATGCCCGCCAGCCTCACACTCCTGATCGTGCCTGATGTCAGCGTCCCATCGGCGCTACTGCCCTGCCCAAGCCTCCGCAATGAGCCCTGCCGCGCCTATCCAGCGTTTTGTGAACGACGGCTCCTGATGGCGACTAGTCTCCGCGAGGCGGCGTTCGCGAAGCGATTGCCTATGGCGCGGGACACGAGGGCTCAGGGGCAAGCCGTCGATCACGTGAACTGAGTTTCACCCTGCCCTTGTAAGATATTATCTTACAAGTATGCGGACGACCATCTCGACGAAGGGCCAGATCGTTCTCCCTGCGGAGTTGCGTGCTGCGGATGGGATCGAGGCGGGGGAGGAGTTCGAGGTCGATCGGCTTGGCCCTGATGAGTATCGGCTCACTCGGCTGACGCCACCACCAAACCGTGGATTGATCGAATGGCTGCGTTCGTGTCCGGATGAGGGCTGGTTCGTCGAGATTGAGTCCGAGTCAACCGACTCGCTTGGCTGAAACCCATTGGCTCGGTATCTGGTTGACGCGAACGTTCTCTCGGAGGCGACAAAGCCCACCCCGGACGAGCGTGTTGTCGAATGGCTTGGGCACAACGAGTTAGAGCTCGCTGTAGATCCGATCATTCTGGGTGAGATCCGCTTCGGCATCCTGTTGCTCCCGGGCGGCCGTCGCCGAAGCAGGCTGGAGCGGTGGTTCGATGAGGGAGTGCAGAGGTTGCAGTGCATCCCGTGGGAGGCCGCGACGGGGCTGCGTTGGTCCGAGCTACTTGCGACGCTGCGCGCGCAAGGGTGCGCGATGCCGATCAAGGACAGCCTGATTGCTGCGACTGCGCTGGCGCACGATCTGGCGGTTGTAACCCTAAATCGACGCGACTTCGATGCAGCAGGTGTCATTGTCGTCGATCCGGTCGCAGAGCCTCCTGGTCGCTATACGTCGCCCTGAAGCAAGGTGTCAGGGCTCTGCGTTCTAGACGCAGGTTCACCGGTTCGCCCGGGATGCTGCCCACGAGATCCCATGCGGCGCTCGCCTTCAAATGAGTGACTAGCTGGCCACGCGCGCAACCAGCTGTTGCCGTGGCCATGGCACAAGCTGGATGTGGTCGTGACCGTCGTCTCGAGTGGTAGGACGATCGATATGCACCGTCAGAGTGCAAAGCCCTGGAAAGGCGAAGAAACGTAAGTAGCGAGCACTCAGCGTCCGGCTTGTAGCGTGTCCCGACCCCGGCGCGCACGAGTGCTCCGATCAGCGCGGTGGGGCGGAAGTCAGGCCAGTCAGACGTTGACGTCGAAGCCGAGATCGATGTCGCTGGCAGCCGCGCCTCCACGAATCCCCCAGTTCGTGGTCGGGATATCGCGTACGACGATAGAGACGTGATCTTCGGGGATGCCAAGAGGCTTGAGGCTCTCGACGATCTGCCGATACAGGGCGCGCTTGGCCTCAAGCGAGCGCCCCGCGAAGGCGTCGATGCCAATTTGCGTATAGCGATCGGGCTGAGTCATGCCGGGAGGGCAGGCAAAACGGTGCGGCTGGTGCGCCAGGAGTCGGACATGCCGGTCGTTTGGAGGGATTCGGAACGCCCGTTGCAACGCGCCGTGAACGGCGTCCATGAGGGCGAGCTCCTCGTCCTGGGTGTACTCTCGGCGCACCTCGATCAACACGTGTGGCATTGCCGGTCAGGCTACCTGTCTGGCTCAGAGCTTTCACTGTTGGTGGCGCACCAACATGGGGCGCGGCGCTCAGGCAACAAACGCCGTCATCCGAATGGAGACGAGCAGCCCTGGCGTTTCGGCACCGAGCTTGGCCACGTAGCGGGCTGGTGGCTCCGATGGGAACCACTGCGCGTACACCTCGTTCATGCCGTCGAAATCGGCAGGATCGATCAGCAGCACGCCCACCTCGATGACGTCGTCCAGGCTGGCACCGCCGGCACCGAGAATGGCCTCGCAGTTGGTCAGCGCTTGTCGTGTCTGAGTCTGGATCGTCTCGCCGGCGAGGCTGCCGCTCCTAGGATCGATGCCGACGATTCCCGAGAGGATCAGGTGGGGTCCGGCCTTGACTCCCTGGCTGAAGAGAGGCGAGCCGGGCGCATTCTCGGTTGTGACAATTCGACGAGGCATCTGGGTCCTCCTGAGTTCTCTGGCAGCGATCCCTCAGGCAGGATTGCACTTCAGGTTCCGAAGAGGCCTGCCGATACCTCTCCGGTGGAAATCCTCGAGTTTCACCGGATACGCGCGTTCTGGCTGCCGATCTGCCGTCGTGGGGCCTCGCTGCTCATCGCCCCGCAGACTTACTGCGCCGGCGCGCTCGCGCTGCTCACGGTCTGCGCGTTCGGCGTCGGCGACGCGGTTGCTGCGACCACGAGCGTCTACGTCGCCAACAGCGGCGATCAAACGATCTCTCAGTTTTCGCGTCGGAACGACGGGCAGCTGTCGGCGCTGAGTCCGGCAAGCGTTGCGCTCGCGGACGAACCGGTCGCGCTCGTCTCAACCCCCGACGGGCATCACCTCTATGTTGCCACGCGCTCCGAATCGGGATCTGGGTCGCTGGAAGAGCTCGCGATCTCAGCAGACGGGTCACTGCAGCCGTTCACTCCGAGCGCCGTGGCCCTCAGTGGTTTCCCCACCTCACTGACTACGAGCCCAGATGGGCGTCATGTGTACGTGACGGAGTTCGTGGAAGGTACGGGTACGGTCGCGCAGTTCTTGGTCGGCGCCGACGGTGCGCTTTCGCCCTTGACTCCCGCCTCGGTGCCCGTCGAAGCCGCCACGGAAATCGCGATCTCGCCCGATGGGCGACACGCGTATGTCGTGGACGGCGAAGCCAGTGGCTATGTGTGGCAGTTCGAAGTGGCGTCCGATGGAACCTTGCACGCGCTCACCCCCTCGAGCATCCAGGTGGGCTTCAAGCCTCACGGCATTGCGATCAGCCCCGATGGGCACAGCGTGTATGTCGTTGACGGGCACAAGGCTCTCGATCAGTTCGGGGTGACCGAAGACGGGACTCTCCAAGCGCTAACTCCTCCGAGTGTGAGCGCTGTCGACTACCCGGTCTCGATTGGGTTGAGTCCCGCTGGGGGTGAGCTGATCGCCACCGAGGTGCCCGGCGAAGAAGCCACTGGCGTGGTGCAGAGCTTCGAACGGCGTCCCGACGGCACCTTGTCAGCTGAGGTATCCAAGACGGCACCTTCCGGCGATCTGCCATGGGGGCTGGCGATCAGTCCCGATGGGCAGAACGCGTATGTGACTTCGAGGCTGTCATCGGGCAGCGAAGGCCTGTGGCAACTCGGCTTCGCTCCCTCTTACGAACTCGAGGCATTGACGCCGGCGTTCGCAAATACAGGCTCCGAACCAGCGTCGATCGCGATCGCCACGCAGCAGCCATCCACGTCTTCCCGTGGGTCGAGCTCTGTTGCGTCGCCCACGGCTGGCTCGAGCCCCACGGCCCCCTCGGCGGTCGGGACGGCTCCGCCTGCGCCGACGGCCAACGCGGTCGCCTCTCGCGGTCGGCGCAAGCGTCGGGGTGAGATCTTCACCTTCGACGGCACGCTGAGCGTTGATCCCGGCGGCAAGATCGTGGCCTACCGCTGGATGCTCCACGGCCGCGTGATCTCGACTGCGTCCCGATTCCATCGCTTCTTCTCCAGCGCCCACCGCGCCTACTCGCTGACGCTGACGGTGGTCAACAGCGAGGGCGTGAGCGCATCGACGGTCATTACGGTCGCGCCGCGGTCCAAGAGGGCACCTGTCGTGAACGTCACAATTCCAGCGACGGCCAACTTCTGCATCGACTGCGCCCAGCCCTCGCCGGCCACGGCAAGAATCCTGCGCCGCCTGCGCCGGTATGTGCGTGGTGCTCGTCTCGTCTCGATCTCCTCTTACGCCGATGACATCGGCACGCGTGCCTACAACCTGGAACTGACGCGCCGACGCTCTCAGGCCATCGCCCGGCTGTTGCTCACGGGGGTCTTCTCAGCTCCGCGGCACGTCCATCTGAGCTGGTATGGCGAGAGCGACCCGGTGGCCTCCAACGCGACCTCTGCCGGTCGGGCGCGCAACCGGCGCAGCGTCATCCGCATAGTGCGCTGAGGATCGCGGCGAGTCACGTCTCGCCCGTTTCCTTGAGCTCTTTGGCGAGCGTCACCAGCCTCGACGGCTGTGTCCCGAGTCCCGCGGCGAGCACACCCTTGAGCTCGTAGGTGGGGTCGAGGTGTCCGGACCCGAGCGCTTCTATGCGGTCTCGGGAAATCCCGGTGGCGACGGCCAGCTCATCGGTTTCCATGCCTTGCTGCTCGCGCATTCGCCGAATCGCCCGGCCAAGTATGAGCAAGTCGGCATAGTTGTTCCACCCTCGGGCAAGGAACGCTCCCAGCTTGTGCTGATGACAATTATCTGCAAGTCTATTCAACATATATGTCCTAACCCTCCCCGAGATCGAGCTGGCTTTGGAGTGACGCCGCATCGGAAATCGTCTATATTGACTTTGGGAATTGACGCTGCTTTAAGCATTTGTGGTGAGTATTCGAATAGGGGGATTATTCGTGAGTTCACGAGGACCGGTGCGTGCGGATCGCCATTTGCGGAGACGCTCGTGGGTTGGCATTTTCGTCGCAGGTGCGGCCATGCTGTTCGCGCCGTCCGCTGCGACAGCGGCGTCGTCGATCCTCGAATATGAGTTCCCCAGCGGGCATTTGCCGGTGAGCTTCACGGTTGCCAGCGGCGAAACGATCGCCGAAATGGCGGAATTCGAACCGGTTGTGCACTGCGCCGCCTCCCAGGCTGAAGGTGAAGTCACGGGCCCCCGCTCGACCGTCTCGAAATACAGCTTCACGGAATGCGCAACGCAGCGGGGCGCCCACAAGAAATGCAAATCCACAGGTGCAAACGAAGAAGAAATCACCACCGGATCGATCGAAGCCGAACTCGTATGGATCAGTCAGGCCAGGCACGAAGTGGGCGAGCTCATCGACCCGCACGGTGGCACCTACATCGCTTTCGAATGCGGAGGCGAATCGGCGGAAGGGCTGGGGCCGTTCCTCGCCCCCATAACGCCGATCAACTCAGAAGTCACGTCCTTCACTGCGACTCTCAGCCAGATGTCCAGCATCCAGACCCCCGGCACCTACGAAGGCCCTAACGGCGAACCCCTACAAGCGATCCCGATGGGCAACCACGGGGGCGGCGCATTTGTGACGACGGGCGTCGAAAGCACGTTCCTCATCCATCCGGGCGTGCCGGTCGAGATAAAGGCCATCACCGCACAGGAAGTGGAAGCCAAGCAGCAGGTAGAACAAGAAGCCAAGCGAAAAGAACAACAGCAGCGCGAAGAAGCACAGGCTTTGGCCGCTGCAGCGGCCAAACGCCAAGAAGAAGCTGCCGCCAAGAAACGACACGAAGAAGAAGCGCAGCATTCCACGCAGCGGCGACCCCTCGGCCTCACAGTCCTGAAGGCAAAGGTCGTAAGACACAAGCTCGTGCTTTCGCTCCGCCTCTCGGCAGCAGGCGTGGTGAGAGTCTTCGGTCTTTCACTCAGGAAGACATCGAAGTCGCTCAAGCCGGGCGTTCAAAGTCTCACTGTCACCATCCTGCGGACCGTCCATATTACCCACCATCACGTGGCGAAGGTCACGGTTTCGCTACACGCACCCTCGGGTACCGTGTCGCGCACGCTGACCCTCAAGATCTAAGAGGAATCAAGCGGACGCGGCCTCGTACTGCTCGTCGGTGACGTGCTCGCCCCAGGTTACGGGGCTGCCTGTCTGATCGACCTCCTGCATCGCCATGTGAGTCATGAAGCGGTCGGGGGCGGCTCCGTGCCAGTGGTGCTCGTCGGGCTCGAAGTACACGCGGTCCCCCGGGCGGATCACCTCAATTGGGCCGCCGCGTCGCTGACAGCGTCCGAGGCCCTCTGTGACGAAGACGGTCTGCCCGAGGGGATGCGTGTGCCACGCGGTGCGGGCGCCTGGAGTGAAGTGGACGCTCGCGGCCTGCAATCGAGATGGCGGGGAGGCGCTGGCCACGGCGTCGATGTAGACGCTGCCGGTGAACCAGTCGCTGGGGCCTTGGGCCGTCTGGAGGGAGTTGCGGGTGATCTGCATGGGATCTCCTCGTGGGTGATGGGTGGGTCTCAGCCGGACGCACAGTGGTCGCGGTGCGAGGGCCTGAGACATCTGATGACCGCAAGAGGGCTCCCGCAAACGTCACTGACACAGCTGGGGGCTCGGTGTCCCCACGACTTGGTAGACGAATGCGCCTGCCTCGGGATGGAGGATGAGCCTCATTGCGGGGTCGGCCCGGGTCCAGCTGGTGGGCACTGGTGCCGTGGGGCCGGGTGTGACGACCACGACATATTGGTAATGGCCGGCGGCGAGGGTCTCGCGCCAGACTTTGCACGTTCGGATCGGACGAAAGCCGCCGTGCGAGGCTGCTTCGCCCAGGTAGCCAACGTAGTTGGTGTCGCGCGCACCGTAGAGGGGGTATTGCAGCACGGTCCCGTAGAGCGCGATCCGCGTGTGGGCGACGCCTTGCGCCCAACTGTAGATGAGGCCGAGACCGCGGTCTTTGGAGTCGCCCTCCAGATAGCGATGGTCGAAGTAGTGGCGCTGAACGACAAAGGCGACCGCCCCGCTGGCGAGGGTGAGTGAGACGAGGATCGGCGCGGCCATGGCGAGCGACCAACGGGGGCGCAACGAGCGCAGGCGCCAGCTTGCAGCTACCACGAGGGCTGCGATTACGAGCAGCAGCAGATGACGGGCGCCTTGTGTTGGCCACAGCGCATGGTCGAGCTGTGTCACGAGCAGCATTCCGGCGAGCGCAGGTGCGAGTGCTCCAAGCAGCCGCGGTGCTCGCAGGCGCGCGAGGATCGGGATCAGGAGAATCCCGAGAACCAGAGCCGGTGTGAT
>JASLDD010000276.1 GCA_030151725.1 Solirubrobacteraceae bacterium | reverse complement strand
GCGTCCGCGCGCGAGCCGAACGCGATCGTGTTCATCGTCTCGGCCGTGCGCGCAAGGCGCTTGTAGGGCTCATCCATCGCGCTGGTGTGGGCCAGCAGGCCGAAAACGGCGAGCGGGTGCGCCGCCTGCATCAGCAGCGCCCGCGGCCCCGACAGCGCGACAGCGCGCTCACGGTGGATGCGCCGCATCATCGAGTGCTCGTCGAAGTACTCGGCCTTGGCGGAGATCGTTCCTCGCGGTGCGGCCATGGGTTCGATGCTAGAGCCCTGCTGATCTGCTCTAGGCTCGCCTGCATGCCCCGACGCCTCCACGCCACGATCCCGGCTCTCGCGCTCGCGCTCGTCACAACAGCCGGATGCGGCGCCACGAGCAACGCCGCGCGGATACCCGCGACAGCAACCGCTGCCGGCACAACCGCGCTCGCGGGCGCACAATCGAGCGCCGCCACCCCCTCCACGGCCGCAAGCACCTCCTCTACCCCAACAGCCATCTCGACCACCCCCGCAACCAAGCCGACCCCGCTCCCCCTCGCCGGGCGCGTCATCACGGTCGACCCCGGGCACAACGGCGGCAACTTCAACGACCCACAGGCGATCGGGCGCCTGGTCAACGACGGCAACGGGGAGAAGGAATGCGACACCACGGGCACGGCGGCGCCGGATGGGTATCGCGAGAGCGACTTCAACTGGAGCGTGGCGCTGAGACTGCGGGCGCTGCTGATGCAGGCCGGCGCGCGCGTGGTGATGACACGCACGAGCAACACGGGAGTCGGGCCGTGCGTCACCGAACGCGCCGCCATCGGCAACCGCGCGCACAGCGACGCCGCGATCTCGATTCATGCCGACGGCGGCCCCACGGGAGGATCGGGGTTCGCGATCCTGATCCCGGCCCCGATTCCGCGCCGGATCAACCAGTCGATCGTGGCGCCCTCGCGGCGTCTCGCGCTCGCCATTCGCCCAGCGCTGGAGCGCTTCGGCCTGCACCCCTCGACCTACGACGGCGTCGACGGGCTGGCGCCCCGCACGGACCTCGGCGGACTGAACCTCTCGCGCGTGCCCAAGGTATTCGTGGAGGTGGCCAACATGCAGAACCGCGCCGACGAGGCTCCGATGGAGCGCGCGAGCTACCGCGAGGGCGTGGCCCGCGCGCTGCTGGCGGGTCTAGAGCGGTTCCTGCCCGCGGGCTGAGCGCAGATCAGTAGAGCGCTGCGAGCGAGGCGGCCTCGACGAGGCGCTCGAACAGCGCGAGCTGCTCGGGACGCTCGACGAGCGTCTCGGCGTGCCACTGGACCCCCAGCACGTAGCGCCCGTCCACGTCCTCCACCGCCTCGATCAGCTCGTCCTGCGACCACGCCACAGGGCGCAGCCCGGTGCCCAGGCGCTGGATCGCCTGATGGTGAAACGAGTTGACAGCCAGCGGGCCCGCGCCGACGATCTCGGCCAGTCTGCTGTCAGACGCCAGACGGACCTCGTGGGTGCTCTGATCGCCGGGCTCGCTCTGGCGGTGCTGGAGCACCGTGCCGTAGATGTCGGGGACGTGCTGGTGAAGGGTCCCCTGGCGCGAGACGTTCAGCACCTGGGCGCCCCTGCAGATGCCGAGCATGGGCATGGCGCGCGCATCGCCGTGCTTGCACAGCGCGATCTCGAAGGCGTCGACACCGCTGTCCGTGGGGCCGAGCTCGGCATGGCGCTCGGCGCCGTAGCAACTGGGGTCGAGGTCGGGACCGCCGGTTATGAGCAGCCCCGCGAGATGGTCGAGGAGTGGCTCCACGCTGTCGGTGCCGAGCGGCGCGAGCGCCACCGGCAGCCCGCCTGCGCGTTCCACCGCGCGCATGTAGGCGAGCCCCAAGGTCATCTCCGTCTGCGTGGGCTCGCCGTGGGGTACGCGCTGAGCCTCTTCCTTGGCGCGAATCTCAGAGACCGTGACGCCGATCAACGGCCTGTTCATCCAAGCACCCAGGTGTCCTTGCTGCCGCCGTTCTGAGATGAGTTGACCACGAGGGCGTCGCGCTCGAACGCCACGCGCGTGAGCCCTCCGGGAACCACCTCTGCATCGTCTCCGCTCAAGATCACAAAAGATCGCAGATCGATATGACGGGGCTCCAGACGGCCGTCGATGACGGTGGGGTGGCGCGAGAGCATCACCGTCTCCTGGGCCACGAAATCCTCCGGTGAAGCCTTCAGTTCCTCAGCCGTCTTGCGCAGGTCCTCGCTGCGCGCGTGGGGACCGATCACCACGCCGTAGCCGCCGTGGCCGCTGCGTGGCTTGACGACCAGCTCGTCGAGGCGCTCGAGGATCATCTCCAGCACGTCGGGCTGGGAGGGATCGTAGGTGTGCACGGAGTGCACCAGCGGCTCCTCGTGCAGGTAGAAGCGCACCATCTCCTCGACATAGCCGTGGATCAGCTTGTCGTCGGCGACGCCCGTGCCGAAGGCGTTGACGCACGCCACGGCGCCCTCCCGCAGCGGCTCCAGGAGCAGCTCGGCGATCGCCGTCGGGCGTCCGTCATCGTCCACCAGACGGTCCTCGTCGGTGCGGCGATACACCACGTCGACGGGTATGTCGCGACCGTCGATCCGGGCGTGAACACGACCCTGACGGATGGAGAGCTGCTCGAGCGTCACGAGCGGCAGGTCGAGGCGCTCGGCGATCGTGCGGTGCTCGTAGAAGGCCGAGTTCTGTTTCCCATCGGTCAGCAGGATCACCGACGGCTCCTCACCGGCGTCGGGCGGGGCGGCCGCCCGCAGCGCATCGCCGAGCCGCTCGAGCTCGCCGTCGAGCGGACGCACCTGCACGCCCGCCGGCGGTGGCACGTGCTCGGCGAGCACCTCCCGCGCGGCCAGCACGTAGGCGAGCCCCGATGGGGTCCTGACGTTGTCCTCGAGCACCTTGAACGTGCCGTCGCTGTCGCGCACCACGTCGAGGCCCGCGACGGTGATCCAGCGACGGACGCGCTCACCCATTCCCGCCAAGGCCGGCTCGTAGTGATTGGCGCTCTCGATCGCGCGCAAAGGCACCACGCCGCCCGCCACGATGCGTTGCTCGCCGTAGACGTCGGAGAGGAACAGCTCGAGCGCGCGCACGCGCTGTGCCAGGCCGGCGGCGAGCGCGCTCCATTCGCGCTCGTCGATCAGGCGCGGCAGCGGGTCGATGCGAAAGGCCTCATCGCCGTCGGCCGAGCCGAAGCTCACGCCCTTGCCGGCGACGTCGCGCTCGACCGCCTCGGCCAGCTCCCCCAGGTCGCGTTCCTGCAGCGACTCTCGCACCCGGCGATCGTGCTCCTTTGCGCCGGGCCCCGAGGCACGGCCCTCTTCGAAAGCGCTGTCGGCTGGGGCCGGCGCCACCTCAGCCGTCGCTCGACGGTGCCCAGATGTTGATGTCGCTCTCCTGGGCGTGGCCCTCGATCTCGGCGAGCTCCTCGGCCGTGAAGTCGAGGTTCTCGAGCGCGGCCACGTTCTGCTCGAGCTGCCCCACGCTGCTCGCCCCGATCAGCGCCGATGTCACGCGCGGGTCGCGCAGCACCCACGCGATCGCCATCTGCGCGAGCGACTGACCGCGGCGCTTTGCGACCTCGTTCAGCGCGCGCACTCGCGCGAGCGCCTCATCGCTGAGCAGATCCTCGTCGAAGTCCTCTCCGCGACGCACCCGGGAGTCCTCGGGGATGCCGTCGAGATAGCGGTCTGTGAGCAGCCCCTGGCCCAGCGGCGAGAACACGATCGAGCCGACCCCCCGGTTGCCGAGCACGTCGAGCAGCTCCTGCTCGATCCAGCGGTTGAGCAGCGAGTAGGAGGGCTGGTGGATCAGCAGCGGAGTGCCAAGTCGCGTGAGGATCTCGATCGCCTGCTGGGTGCGCTCGGCCGAGTAGGAGCTGATGCCCACATACAGCGCCTTGCCCTGGCGCACGGCGGTGTCGAGCGCGCCCATCGTCTCCTCGAGCGGAGTGTGGGGATCGAGGCGATGGGAGTAGAAGATGTCGACGTACTCGAGACCCATCCGCTTGAGGCTCTGGTCGAGGCTCGCCAGCAGGTACTTGCGCGAGCCCCACTCGCCATAGGGGCCGGGCCACTGGTCATAGCCGGCCTTGGTGGAGACGATCAGCTCGTCGCGGAAGGGACGGAAGTCCTCGGCGAAGATTCGTCCGAAGTTCTTCTCCGCCGCGCCGTATGGTGGCCCGTAGTTGTTGGCCAGGTCGAAGTGCGTTATGCCGAGGTCGAACGCCCGGCGCAGGATCGCCCTGTTGGGCGCAAGCGGACGATCGTCGCCGAAGTTCTGCCACAGCCCGAGCGAGATCGCGGGAAGCTGCAGGCCGCTCGAGCCCACGCGCCTGTAGGGCATGCCCTCGTAGCGAGCCGGGTCGGGGAGATACTGCGTGTCCGCGCGTCCAGGGTCGTAGGGCATCGCTCGATGCTACGCCGATCGCACGTTCATGTGGCGGGCGAGCGACGCAGCCGGCCGGAGCCCTTGCCGCGGTCCTCGGGAGGCTCGGGGCGCACGGGCGAGAGCAGCGCCCACGCGATCATGATCGCCGCCACCACGAGCATCCCGATGCCCGCCCACAGATCGATGTCGATGCCCGCGGCCTTCGTCTTGACGGTGTGCGAGCCGACGATCCCAAGGACCGAGAGCACGACCCCATACACGAGGAACAGACCGCCGATGATCCGGCGAACATCAAAGCGGTTTGCCAGGCGCGCAGCGCGCTCCTCCTCCTCGTCGGAGAGCTGCTGCGATTGTGAGTCTTTGCTGCCGGTATCGGACTGCGCACTCATACCTCTCCTTAAAAATTATTTATATGAAAATGATGTTGAGTACGACTATCAGCCCGACAGCCACCCCGCCGAGCAGCAGGGGCGAGCGCCACCACACTTCATCGCCTGCCTCGACCTCCTCGGGTCGCTCGCCGGTGCGGGTGAGTTTCCACACGAGTCCCTCGAGCTCCTTGGCGGGCTTGGGCGTCGTCACCATCGAGACGAGCACCGTCACCAGGGCATCGACGAGGAAGGCGATGATCGCCTGCCAGAAGCTGCCGCTGAGTTCGGTCCCGAAGTGAAAGAGGACGTGGTAGGCGTTGAGTCGATTCACCGTATATGCGGCCAGGGTCCCCGACAGCAGTCCCCAGAACCCCGCCCAGGGGGTGCTGCGTTTCCACAGCATGGCGATGATGAACGTGGCAAAGAGGGGCGCGTTGAAGATCGAGAACAGCGTCTGGATGTAGTTCATGATGTTCGGGTAGCCCTTGGCGATGAAGGCTGTGCCGACCGAGATGAACACTCCCAGCGCCGTGACCACACGCCCGACGGTTATGTAGTAGCCGCTCTCGCGATCCTTGACCACGTATGACTGCCACAGGTCGTAGGTGACGACGGTGTTGAATGCGGTCACGTTGGCGGCGACGCCCGCCATGAACGCTGCCAGCAGCCCTGCGATTGCGACGCCAAGCATCCCTTCGGGCAGGTAGTTGCCGATCAGGTGCGGGATCGCGGTGTTGTACTGCAGCCCCACGGCCTTGCTCGTGCCGAGCCCCTTGATCGTGACGAGCGCGACCAGTCCCGGGATGATGGTGAGCGCGGGGATGAAGATCTTGGGGTAGGCGCCGATCAGGGGCGTGCGCCTGGCGGCCGACAGGTTGCGCGCGGAGAGCGCCCGCTGGACCTCGGCGAAGTTGGTCGTCCAGTAGCCGAAGCCGAGCACGAAGCCCAGGCCGAACACGACGCCGACCCAGTCGGAGCCGATCGGGTTGGTGACGTGGTGAATGGCGAGCCCTTTCCACGCGTGCAGGCCGGGTTCTCCGAGCTTCGTCATGTGCTTGACCTTTTCGGTCAGGCCGTGGATGCCGCCCATGGCGTGCAGCGCCACGATCGTCAGCGGCAGCAGGCTCGCGACGATCACGAAGAACTGCAGCACCTCGTTGTAGATCGCCGATGTCAGCCCTCCGAGGGAGATGTAGGCGAGCACGATGATCGCCGCGACGACGATCGCGAAGGGAATCGACCAGCCGACCAGCAGGTGCATGATCAGGGCGAGCGCATACAGGTTCACTCCGGAGATCAGCACGGTCGCCACGGCGAACGTGGCGGCGTTGAGGAAGTGCGTCTGCTCGTTGAAGCGCAGGCGCAGGTACTCGGGAACGCTTCTCACCTTGGCGCCGTAGTAGAAGGGCATCATCACGATGCCGAGGAAGACCATCGCGAGCACGGCGCCGATCCAGTAGTAGTGAACGGTCGCCACCCCGTACTGGGCGCCGTTGGCCGACTGCCCGAGGATCTCCAGCGCGCCGAGGTTGGCCGAGATGAACGCCAGGCCGGTGATCCACGCGGGCAGCGAGCGGCCGGAGAGGAAGAAGTCGACGTCCGTCTTGATCGTCAGTCGCGCCACCAGGCCGATGCCGAGCACGACCAGGAAGTACAGCCCCACGAGCGTGTAGTCGAGCGCGCTCGGGTGCAGCCGCAGGGCAGCCAGGATCACAGCGGCGCCACCTGCAGCGATGTTGGCAGCGACGGTGACACAGGTTCACTCTTTGCCCGAGCTAGGGGCTTCTGAAACGCGGTTTACGCGTATCGTGCCAACCATGACCACTCATCTGCTGCGCACGAATGGGATCGAGCTGAGCGTCCTCGACGAGGGCGAGGGCCCGCTGGTGGTTCTATGCCACGGCTTCCCCGAGCTGGCGTTCTCCTGGCGTCATCAGCTGCCGGCTCTCACAGGCGCGGGCTTTCGCGTGGTGGCGCCCGACATGCGCGGTTATGGAGACAGCTCGGCGCCGGCGGACGTGGAGGACTATGACGTGGCCTCGCTGTGCGGCGACCTCTGTGGCCTGCTGGATGCGCTGGGCGAGCAGCAGGCGGTGTTCGTGGGCCACGACTGGGGCGCGAGCGTGGTGTGGCAGCTAGCGGTGCTGCGCCCCGAGCGGGTGCGAGCGGTGGCCGGGCTGAGCGTGCCGTTCGTGCCCCGCGCCCCCGCGCCGCCGGTGCCGATAATGCGCAAGCACCTCGGCGAGGACTTCTACATCGTGTGGTTCCAGGAGCCCGGCGTGGCCGACGCGGCGCTGGCACGCGACGTGCGTCGCACATTGACCACCTCGCGTCAGTGGACCGCACAGTGGGCCGAGGAGGAGGACCGCCCGTCGCGCAGGGCCGAGTGGCTCTCCGAGCAGGAGCTCGGGGTGTACGTGGAGGCGTTCACGCGGACTGGGTTCACGGGCGGCTTGAACTGGTACCGCAACATCGACCGCAACTGGGAGCTGACGGCACCCGTTGCCGAGCGGCGCGTGGAGCAGCCGGCGATGTTCCTGACGGGCGAGCAGGACCCGGTGCGCCGTTTCATGCCCGCCGAGGCCATGCGCGGCTGGGTCACCGATCTGCGCGCCGAGATCGTCGTCCCCGGGGCGGGGCACTGGGTTCAGCAGCAGGCGCCCGAGGCGGTCAACGCGGCGCTGCTCGACTTCCTCGCGAAGCTCGACTCCTGACGCTTTAGGCGCCCTCGCGCGCGGCCCCAATCAGCTCGCTCAACGACGATCGCTGGCGCATGTACCCGTCGAAGTTCGATGGAGCGAGCCATGCCTCGAAGCCACTGCGAATCGCGGGCCACTGCTCGTCGGTGATCGCGTACCAGGCGGTGTCGCGGTTGCGGCCCTTGACGATCTGGTGCTTGCGGAAGATGCCCTCGAAGGTGAAGCCGAAGCGCTCGGCCGCACGTCGTGACGCGGCGTTGAGTGCGTTGCATTTCCACTCCAGACGCCGGTTGCCCAGCTCGTCGAAGGCGTGGCGAGCGAGCAGGTAGATGGCCTCGGTGGCGGCGATCGTGCGCTTGAGCTCAGGGCCGAACCAGATGTGGCCGATCTCGATGACGCCGAACTGGGGTGTGATGCGCAGATAGGAGGAGATCCCCAGCGGGCGCTCAGCGGGCAGCGCCACGATGGCGAAGTAGAGCGGGTCCTCGGACGTGGAGGCCCAGGCGAGCATGCCGTACAGCTGCTGCGGGCTCTCGTAGGGACCGTCGGGGAGATAGGTCCAGATGGTGGGGTCGCCGTCGGGGAGATGGGAGATCGCGAACAGCGCCTCGGCGTCCTCGGCCACGACAGGGCGCAGCAGGACATGCTCGCCGCGCAGCTCGCCGCGGACAGGTGCACGTGCTCCCGCCCAATCGACCTCTTCCCCGATGGGCAGCTGTTGGGACACGGATGCAGTCAATCAGACGTGCGCTTGGGCACGTCATTCCACGAGGAGCGTGGCTTTCATGCCTTTCTGCTCGTGTTCGGGCAGCGAGCAGAACATCGTGTAGGTGCCCGGCTGCATCACGATCGTCTGGTCGCTCACAGCTTTGGGCTGGGCAGTGGGAAAGACGGCGGCCGCGGAGCCTTCGGCGGGAAGGACGTTGAGGTTGTGTTCGTCCTGGCCGTTGTTGACGAACTCGAAGATGACCTTGCCGGCGGGCACCTTGGTTCGCGACAGCGCGAAGCTGTACTCAACGGCGCTCACCTGCACGTGCGGAACGGATGGCGGAGTTGTGGGCGGCGTCACTTCTGTCGGGGCTGCTGACGACCCGGATGGCGTCGAGGTCGACTGGGTCGGGGCGGGAGCGGGGGTGGCGGCGCCGGGGAGCGCTCCCGGCAGTGGCGAGGTGAGGAGAGCGGGCGCGCTCGATTTGGAGTGATGGCGTGCGCGGCGGCGACAGCGGGCGCGGCGAGCGGCGCGGCGGTGATGCGCCAGGCAGGCTCGCGTGCGCTTGGCGCTCGAATGGCTGGAGCCACGATGCGCGGGCGAGGCGAGAGCGATCGCGCCGCCGACAGTGAGCGCACAGGAAGCGCCGATGAGCAGCAGCGAGAGGCGCCCTGCCATCAGACGATCAGCTGGGGGATGTTGCCGTAGGGGCTGGGGCCTTCGAGGCCGGTGCCGGCGCCGGGTATGACGAGTCCGGCTTCGGTCTGCAGCCACTGGCCGAGCAGGCCCGCGTACATGGCGCGGAAGTCGGAGGTGTTGAGGAGGTTTTCGTTGGGGTCGAGTTTGCTAAGACCCGGGAATTCGCCGACCATTTCGCCTTTGACGCGGCTGCCGATCAGGAAGGCCACGCCGGCGGCGCCGTGGTCGGTGCCGAAGCCGTTTTCCTGGGGGCGGCGGCCGAACTCCGACCACAGCTGAATCACGACGCGCTGGTCGAGGTTGCGGGCTTCGAGGTCGCGCTGGAAGGCGAGCACCGATTCGACGGTCTCGCCGAGGTTGGTGGCGAGCGTTTCGCTCTCGTCGGAGTGCGTGTCGTAGGAGCCCACGGCGGTCAGCGACACGCATTTGATGGGCAGGGCTTCGTCGGCGATCATCGCCGCGAGGGCAGCCAGGCGCTTGGCGAATTCTCCGCCGCGCGAGGGATAGAGGACCGGGGACGTGAACCCGGGTTTGCCTTCGTGTTCGCCAAAGGGGGCGATCTGGTTGCGGATGATGTTGGTGTCGAGCGCCGCGGTGCGCGCCTGGGCGAAGGCCGGGGAGGGCGCGCTGAGGGCGCCGAGCGCGCCGAAGGCGTCGAGCGTCGGCGAGACCAGCGGTTCGTCCAGGCCGTAGGCCCAGAAGTCGTAGTTGGTGGGCGAGGACACGGCAGCCACTGGCACCTTGGTGGTGGCAAGCGCGGGCGCGAGGGAGTAGTCGAGCGAGAGTCCCTGCAGCGGGTTGCCGGGATCGCCGGCGATGTCCAGGTAGCGACCCATCCAGCCGGAGCGCGTCTGAGCGTTCAGTTCGCCGACCTCCCAGTAGTGACGGCTCGTGAAGTGGCTCTCGTCGGGGGGGTCGTAGCCGATGGCCGGGAAGACGGCGACTTTGCCCTCGGAGTGCAGCTGCGCGAGGCCACCGGCCTGCGGGTGCCACATCAGGTTTTCATCCTCGGTGAACATCACGCCTTCTCCTTCCGAGCGGGCGAGCGCGGGACGGAGTTCGTGGTAGCGGGCTTCCTTGACGGGCGCGAGCACAGACAGGGCGTCCCAGCCGCCTTCCATGAAGATCGAGACGATCACCGGCTGGTTGGGCGGCGTCGCCGCGGCAGCCGCGGCGATCCCCTCTTCGAAGTGACGTGGCGAGAGAGCGGACGCGCCGTAGACGGAGAGGAACGCGCCGGCGGAGCGCAGCAGGAAGGAGCGGCGGTCGAGGCCGCTGCCGGCGGGGAGCGGCATGCCGGGCTCGATCGCGGGCAGCCCGCGGCCGGCCTGGGCGACGCCGGCTCGCAGCAGCTGTGAGCGGGTGAAGTCGTTGCAGGAGCAGCTACGGGCCATGTCAGCTGACCTGCATGTCGGGAGCGGTGGCGATGAGCATGCGCAGGGCGTTCTGGCGCATGGCCCGGTAGGGGCTCTGCTGCCATTTGGCGGTGGCGCCCTGCAGGGAGGACTGCGCGAATTCGGAGATGCACCCCTGCGATTCGCTCGAGAGCTGCGGGTTGCCCCAGTAGGCGAGCGCGCTTGCGAGCGCTTCGCTCGGGGTCTCGGTTTCGCTGTACCTCGGTTCGCCTGAGCCGGGCCAGGGGTTGGGGTAGGTCTTGGCGGTGACGTAGCTGGCCATTTCCCAGCGCGCCTTGGCGGTGGAGGTGTCGAGCCAGCGGGTGAAGTCCCAGCCGGAGACGTTGGGTGGGTAGAAGAGCTGCTGTCCGGCGCCGGATGAGAGCCACGCCCAGGCGACGGTGTCGATCGGGCGACCGATTGCGCGCAGCAGACCGGCGTTGTAGACGACGGGCGGCGTCAGCAGCTCGGGACCGTCGAGGAAGTCGGGGTGCTGGAGGATTGCCTCGACGACCGCCCTGATGCTGAGCCCGGAGCCCGTGTAGAGGCCCTGCAGCGATGCGAGCGTCGATTCGGAGGGCGGAGTGGGGACGAAGTAGCTCCACAGCTTGCTGACGAAGAAGGACGCGTGCAGCGGGTGGCTTACACACAGGCGCACCGCATCTTCGTAGTTCCAGTTGCCCGTCTGCCCGAACACGGTCTTGTTGCCCGTATCGTGGTATTTGGGGTCGAAGCGGAAGTTCTGCAGGCCGCTGCCTTCTATCCAGTCGGCGCGCCAGCCGGTGAGCGTACGCGCCATTTCGCGGACGTCTTCCTCTGTGTAGGCGCCACGGTCGGCTCCCAGCGAGAACAGCTCCATCATCTCGCGCGCGTAGTTCTCGTTTGGTTCCCACTTGTCGTTGTAGATGCCGTCGAGGAAGACGAGCATGGCGGGGTCGACGGTGACGGCTGAGAACAGTTCGTGGAAGTTGCCGAGGGCGTGCGAGCGGAAGAGCTCGTTCTGATCGAGCATCTGCTGCTGGTCGTTCACCTTGGAGTTGGAGTTGGCGAACCAGTCGTGCCAGATGAAGGTCATGCGCTCGACGAGCTGCTGGTCGGAGCGGACCATGCGATCGAGCCACCAGCAGTGATCCTGCCCCCACGCATCCGCCGGGGCGAGCGCGTCGCTTTTGTCGTCGGTGGGTTCGGGTCCGTGCAGCACCGCGCTGCCAGCTGGGCGGGTCAGCGAGTGGATGACCTGTTCGATCGGCTGGCCGGTGAGGGAGTGGACCTGGCCGGGAGTCGGGCCGAAGCCGGCCCGCCACAGCAGCCTGCGCGCCTGGGCGGAGGTGATGGGAGCGCCGAGCGACGGCGGCGGGGCGCTCGAGGGAGGTGGCGGGTTGACAGGTATCGCCGGCGGTGCGGGCGCCCCCGGCAGCCCGGATACGTGCGTGACTGGCGCTGTGAGGTGCTTGTGGCGACGGCGATACTTGTGGTGTTTGCGCCGCTTGTGCTTGGAGTGCTTGGTGGGATGCGCGCCGGGCTTGCCGCTCTTGGGATTGGGGTGCGTTGCCTTCGTCTTGGCTGCGACTCGCGCCATCAGGAGGAGAGCGCCACGCAGGCGTCTACACATGTCATGCGCGGGATCTCGGCGGCGCGCCCGCCACGCGCAACACGCCAGGCCCGATGTTCGACGTTTGTACTAGCCGGCGCTAAGGCGCGAGGCGCTCGATCGTCCAACGATCGCTGTCGTCGCGGCGGTAGAGCAGCCTGTCGTGAAGGCGATCGTGGCGCTGCTGCCAGAACTCGAAGACGTGCGGTGTGAGGCGAAAGCCACCCCAACCGGTGGGCAGCGGCAGCTCAGTCCCGGCATACCGGGCCTCCAGCACAGCGACTCGCTGCTCGAGCGCCTCGCGACTCGCGACGGTCTCGCTCTGCGGCGATGCGAGCGCGCTGATCTGACTCGCGCGGGGACGGCTGTGCACATAGGCAGCCGTCTCCTCGTCGCTGACGCGCTCGACGGAGCCCTCGACACGCACCTGACGGCCGAGCGGGTCCCAGTGGAAGAGCAGCGCGGCGCTGGGGTTGGCGGCCAGCTCGCGGCCCTTGCGGCTGGCGTGGTTGGAGTAGAAGACGAAGCCGTGCTCATCGACGCTCTTGACGAGCACCATCCTCACAGACGGCGACCCATCGGGTGAGGCGGTGGCGAGCGCCACGGCCTCCGGTTCGCGCACACCCGCCGGGCCGGCCTGCTCGAACCAGAGGGCGAACTGACGGAAGGGGTCGGGGTCGGCGTCCTGCTCGCGCAGGGGCTGGCCATGATCGCTCACCCCTACATTGTGGCCCTTCCTGGCCGGCGTTCGCCTCCGGCAGATCCTTCGCTTGTGAGAAACACACTACGAGGCGGCACGCGACACCGCATGGAGGGGGTTGTCCCAAGAGAACGCTCGGAGATCAAATTAGCCCCGATCTATGTAGGATTCTCGGGGCGGGGGCGCGTCCACGACGAGCACCTGCCTTTTCCTCAAGGCCGGTAAGGAGGCCCCCCATGAGGCACAACCTCAGACTCACCGCAATCGCATCGCTCTTGCTAGGGATGGGATCGGTGGGCACAAGCGCCGCGAGCGCCGCCCCATCGACGGCCGCGAGCCCTGCCGTGGTTCAGAGCAGCTCACCGGTGGCGACGCCGGCAAACCAGGTTGCCGCGACGCCGGCGAGCACCTCGATCGACTTCAACGTGAGCCTCCAGCTGAGCAACTCCGCCGGCGCGGTGGCGTTGGAGCGGGCGGTCTCCGACCCGAGCAGCCCGAGCTACCGTCATTACCTGACGGCGACTCAATGGGAGAGCCGCTTCTCGCCGAGCAAGTCCTCGGTCGAGGCGGTGACATCGTGGCTGAAGTCGGAAGGCATCGCGGTCGAAGCCGTGACACCCGACCGGATGACGGTGCAGGCCACCGCCTCCGCCGCCACGGTGGAGCACGCCTTCCACACCAGCCTTGGGGAGTATCACCACCTTGGCAAGGTGGTTCGTCTGTCGGCCGACGGCTTGAAGGTGCCCAGCGAGCTTGCCTCCCTGATCACGGGCGTGACGGGGATCGATCAGAGCGTGGCGAAACCGACCCACCTGACCGGCACGCAAGTCGTCAAGCCGGCCAGCTCCGCGACGCCGAACATCGCTGAAACTAACGCGTCCAAGCCGATCCCCCAGCCGCCGGGCTTTCGCAACGCGCCGCCGTGCTCGAGCTCCTACGGCAAGAAAGTCGACACAACAGATCCGCCCTACGGAGACGGGTTCCCCGAACCGCTGCCGTATGCGGTGTGTGGATACGTCCCGGCGCAGTACCAGGGCGCTTACGGCCTGACCTCGCAGATCGCCGGTGGGATCAACGGCAAAGGGGTGACGGTGGCGATCGTGGACGCCTACGTCTCGCCCACGCTGCTCAGCGACGCGGAGGTGTACAGCCAGAAGAACCAGCCGAAGGAAGTGCTCCAGTCTGGGCAGTTCAGCGAGCTTCTGGCCAAATCCTTCAATCAGGTCGAACTGTGTGAAGCGAGTGAATGGTACGGGGAGCAGACGCTGGACGTGGAGGCGGTGCACGCCACGGCTCCGGGAGCGAACATCCTCTACGTGGGTGCCAAGAACTGCGTCAACGGCCTGTACAACTCGGTGCAGGAAGTGGTCGACGGCCACCTGGCCAACATCATCACGGACTCGTGGGGAGACGACGGGGGCGACCTGCTCGACTCCCCAAGCTCTCGACGCGGCTTCGACAACGTCCTGCTGATGGCGGCAGGGACGGGCATCGGCGTGCAGTTCTCGGCAGGAGACAACGGCGATGAGTTCACGACGCTCGGCATGACCGTCGCGGACTACCCGTCGTCTAGTCCCTACCAGACCGCCGTGGGCGGCACGAGCCTGCAAGTGGGCAAGGGCAACACCCGCATCGGCGAGCTCGGCTGGTCGACATCCAAGAGCGTGCTGTGCACGAGCACGTTGGAATTCGACGAATACCCCGGCTGCACGAGCTCGGCCCTGAACACGTGGCTGCCTCCGGCCCCCGGCGAATACGACTACGGGGGCGGCGGTGGCACCAGCTACCAGTACGCGGAGCCGTGGTATCAGGAAGGCGTGGTACCGGCACCGCTGGCCGAACGCAACTCGGCCATCACGGGCAGGCTCAACCGCGTGGAGCCTGACATCTCGATGGACGGCGACCCGACGACGGGGATGCTGGTGGGCGAGACACAGGAATTCCCTAACGGCACCTACTACGACCAGTACAGAATCGGTGGCACGAGCCTCGCCTCGCCGCTGTTCGCCGGCGTGATGGCGGACGCCGACCAGGCGGCCGGCGGTGCGCTCGGTTTTGTGAACCCGCTTCTGTATCAGCTGGATGCGTCGTCCAGTGACGCCTACTACGACGTCGTGCCGGGCGGCAAGCAGGCGCTCGTGCGCAACGACTACCTGAATGGAATCAATGCCAAAGAAGGGCTGCTCACATCTGTGCGTGTCCTCGACTACGAGGGCGAAGAGGTCTACTGCAGCGGCACGGGCAACTGCACGAAGCAGAACGTGGCCCTCGACACAGCGCCCGGCTTCGACTCGATGACCGGGATCGGCACCCCGGCGCCGGGGCTCGTGGCGGCACTGGCCGCAGCTCCGTAGAAACACGGTCGCGACACTCACTTCGTCACCGCGCCGTCAGCCCGACCCGGCTGGCGGCGCGGGTAGTCGCGCAGGAGCCGTGTCGATGTGGCCTTGCCGCTCGAAGGTCACGATTTCCCAACAGCTGAGTTACATCCCGGCAACCAGAATCGCTCGCCTGCGAGACAGGCTGGATTCCACACAGCGCATAGGCGGTGGCGGTGTGTGGATCAGTCAACCAAGCAAGGAGAGCAAATGCGACACAAGCGCACAGTCTCAGCGCTTCTGGCAACGCTTGCAGTCTCAGGGGGGACCGTGATCGCTGCTCAATCGGCGACGGCGGGGCCGGCCGGCACGGCCGTGGCTGCAAAGGCACAGGCCAAAGTCGTCGAACCATCGACGACGACACCGATCAAGCACGTGGTCGTGATCTTCCAGGAGAACGTCTCCTTCGACCACTACTTCGGCACCTACCCGAACGCCGTCAACAGCGACGGCCAACCGTTCAAGGCCGCCAAGGGCACGCCCGCCGTTGACGGGCTGCTTCCCGCGACGAGCGAATCGCTTCCGCCGAGCCTGCGGCACAGCACCAACCTGCTCTTCAGCAACCCGAACTCCTCACCGCCGCTTCGCCTGGACAGCAGCGCGACCGGACTCTCCGGCAGCCCCGGCGGTCAGCTGACGTGCGACCAGGACCACAACTACAGCGACGAGCAGCAGTCATTTGACAACGGCAACATGGACCGCTTCGTCCAGAGCGTGGGAACAGCAACGGGGAGCTCTCCGTTCGGCACCCCGTGCACACCGGCGACGGTGATGGACTACTACGACGGCAACACCGTCACGGGGCTGTGGAACTACGCGCAGCACTACGCGATGAGCGATGACTCATTCGGCACCACATTTGGCCCGTCGGCGCCGGGCGCGATCAACTTGGTCTCGGGGGACACGGGCAACGTCGACACTTCACACGAGGCGAACAGCCCTTCGATCTCGACCTCGACGTCACCCGACGGCGACCTCACAGCCAATGGCCTGGGTGGCTATTCGCTCACGAGCGACGCCCAGCCCTACTGGGACGACTGCTCCACGCGCGACGCGGTGGCGCTCTCGGGCACGAACATCGGCGACGAGCTGAACGCCAAGGGGCTCTCGTGGGGTTGGTTCGAGGGCGGCCTGCGCCCCAGCACCAGCTACCAGGAAGCGCTCACGGCAACCGGCAGAGCCGGTCAGCCCGACAGCACGTTCACACCGGATGAGTTCTCGACGTACTTCTCGAACGCGGCCAATAGGCCCGCGCACTCGAGCAACCAGAACCTGTGCTCGAGCGTGCATCCGGTTGGCGTTGCACTCGGAGGCACCGGACAGTGGGGCTACAAGGACGACTACATCCCACACCACGAGCCGTTTCAGTTCTATGCCTCGACTGCCAACCCGCACCACCTGACGATTCCCACCAACGGCAGCGGGCAGGACACGATCGTCGGGCTGGCGGAGATCGGCAACGACACTCAGTCATACGTGAACGGGGTGCCGCAGTTCAACACTCCCAACCACCAGTACGACACCAGCGACTTCAACCAGTTGGTCGAAGCCATCAGCCGGCGTGAACTGTCGGCCTCGGCGCTGCCCGCGGTGAGCTTTCTGAAGGCTCCGGGCTACGAGGATGGACACGCCGCATACTCGGATCCCGCAGACGAACAGCAGTTTGTGACCAACACGATCAACGAGCTGATGCGCTCGCCGGACTGGAAGAACACGGTGGTGATGGTCAACTTCGACGACTCGGATGGCTGGTATGACCACGTCTACAGCGGTGTCACCAACCCATCGCTGTCGCCCGCCGACAACCTCACCAACACATCGCTCACCGTCCCCAGCTCGGGCACGTCGGGGCAGTGCGGAGGCACGCCCCAGGGGACGCAGGAAACGCCGACGCCGCTGGCCGACGAACAGGGTCGATGCGGGTTCGGGCCGCGACTGCCGATGATGGTGATCTCGCCCTACGCCAAGAAGGACGCGGTCGATCACAACCTGAGCGATCAGGCCTCGATGATCAACTTCATCGAGTACAACTGGGGCGTGCCGGGGATCCCAGGCTCGGCAGACCAGGTACTGGATGGCAAGGATGCAAGCGAGGGCGTCCCGTTCGATCTCGCGGGGATGTTCGAATTCGCAGGCAAGCGCGACGGCAAGCTCTATCTGAACCCGGTCACGGGTCAGAAGGAGAAGTAGCGCCGACCGGCCAGGGGAGGCAGATCAGCCCGCGGCTCCTGTGAGTCGCGGGCTGTTTGTCATGGAGGCGGGGATCGAGCCCCGGTTCCCGGCGAGCGCTACTTACCCGAGGGAGTGCTGCCGCCCCACTCCTCGGGAGCGACGTCGGCGAGCGTCTGGGAGAACGTCCACTGGTGACCGGCGAGGTCTTCGGCGGTGTACTGGCGCTCGCCGAACTCGAAATCGGTCAGCTCCATCACGATTTGGGCGCCGTGTCGCCGGGCTCGCTCGCAGTGCTCTGTGACGTCCTCCACGCGCACGATCACCGAGTGGGTGACCTCGCCCGGCCGTGGCGGGTGACGATCGTGGCGAACGTCCCCGACGATCACTGCACCATCGCCGAAGCTCAGCTGCGAGCGGTGGTCCTCGCCGATTCGCACGCGCTCCACGAACCCGAAGGCCGAGCCCAGCCAGTCGACCGCGGCACGCACGTCCGGGTAGATCAGGACCGGGATCACGCTCGACTTAGGGATGGAGCGGTTGGGTTTCAGCATGTGAGGATCCTAGTCAAGCGCCGCTGCCGGCAGTCGGCAATGCCAGCGCTCCATCGACCACCTGCTGCGCGGCGTCCCACATCGCCATGTGCCCGCAGCTGCACCAGCTCTCCACGACCGCGTGCTCAGGCAGCTGATCGATGTGCTGCGAGGTGCGGGCGCGCGCGATCCGATCCTTATCGCCCCAGACGACTCGCACCGGCACCGCGATCTGCTGGCCGCCCATGAAACGGAGTCTGCGGGTCTGCCTGAAGTGCTCCGGAAAGTTCTTGGAGGCGAGCATCGTCTTGACCATTGCAATGGCCTCATCGGCAGGCACGTCAGTCGGGCGGGCGGAGATCTGCCGGAGCGAGATCCGGCGTCCAAGCGTGGTGCGCAGCGGCTTGGTGACGACATCGCCGAATATCTGACCGAGTCGCCAGTTGACGGCCAGGATCGCATCGGTGATCGGTGGAGAGCGCTTGTGCCACAAGCCGGCGGGGGTTAGCGCGAAGACGCCGCTGGCACGGCCGAGCTTGGCAAGCTCGAGTGCGGTCCAGCCCCCGGAGGAGTGCCCGACGACGGCGACAGATCGGAGCTCCAGATGGTCCAGGAGTACCACGAGCTCCTGCGCCCAATCAGGTGGAGTGAATGAGGTGGGCGGCGAGTCCCCGTGGGCTGGGAGGTCGACGGCGATGACTTCGCGCTCTTTGGCGAGCTGCGGCAGCAGTGGCTTCCATATGCTGCGCGAGCTGTTGGTGCCATGA